>NZ_BAAGRL010000006.1:223054-274737 GCF_054782975.1 Myceligenerans halotolerans | reverse complement strand
CGCGCGGATCTGGTTGGCAATCTGCAGATAGGGCGGGTCGGTCCGTTCGATGCCTGCCATGACCTCCGAGCCCTCCGTTCGCTACCGTACCAGGACACCATACGCCTTCTCGCAGAATGGCTCGAGACGGCGTCCGCTCAGCGGCATTCGCAGCAGCAATCGCGCGGATCGGACGGGAACAGACTAGGACAGTCTCACAGCAAGGCGACCTACCGTCAGGTGTACTAGTACAACTTCGCGATAGGTCACGCGACTGCGGGCGCGGCGCCGTCATTCCGTCGCGGGCAGTACAGTCACATCCGCGCCGTCGCACAGCAGCGAGAGGTCATCGACGTCAGCCGTGAGCACGGCGGTGGGAGCAGCCTCCCGAGCAACTGCGGCGACGATCGCATCGACCGTCAGGTTCCGCTTCTTGCGGCGCGCATGCTCGGCTCGTTCCCGCAGTATCCCGGCCGCCACGGCCGTGGATCGATCGACGGGAACGACGTCGGACACCAGGTTCAGGACGCGATGCAGCCGGGCATCGCCGGCGCGGCCCGTGAACAACTCGGCTGCGACGACGGCGGGGACCACCACCCGTTGATCAAGACGAGCTGCGGCTTCCAGCCGCGCTTTGATCCGCGCGTCATCCCGAGCCGCCGCGGAAACTGCTTCGCTGTCCAGCACGATGGTGCGGAGCGAGGCCGTCACTTCATCTCGTCCATGTAGCGTGCGACGAGGTCCTCGTCGACAGGGCCTGAGCGCTCGATCATCTCGTCGACAAGCGTGCGCAGCTTGTCCCGCTCGATCTGGCGACGCAACGCCGAGACGACATAGGCGGAGAACTCGCCGCGGCCGGCGATGGCACGAGCCTCGGCCAGCACGTCATGAGGCGCGGTGAACGTCGCACGTTCGAAGTCTGAGCCCGCCATGGTGTCGATCATACCGACAATGTAATCGGGCCCGCCAGCGTCTCGCCGGTCGAGGGAGTCCTCCTCGCGATATTTGCGGGCAGCTCGCCGACATGCGACAGGATGTGGGCCATGGACCTTCGCATCGGCTGCTACGCCGTCATCACCGACGATGCCGGACAGATGCTCCTGCCGCACTGGAACGAAGGGCACATGTCCGGCTGGACGATGCCCGGCGGCGGGATGGAGCCCGGGGAGCACCCGGCCGACGCCGCCGTGCGCGAGGTCTTCGAGGAGACCGGCTACCACGTGGAACTCGGCGAGCTGCTCGGCGTGGACAACATCGTCATCCCCGCCGAGGACCGCATCGAGCCCGGCCGTGGCCCGATTCAGGGCGTCCGGCTGGTCTGGCGGGCCTGGATCACCGGCGGGAAACTCACCGTGGAGCAGGACGGCACCACCGACGACGTCGCCTGGCACACCCAGGAGTCGGTCGACGCCCTCGACCGGGTCGAGCTGGTCGACGTCGCGCGACGCTGGGCGGGTCTCATCTGATCCGCCCAGGGCTCAGAGCTTGGTGGAGGAACACGACCGGGAACTTATCGTTCCCGAGGACGCTCTCTCGGCCGTAGTCACGGAGCGCTGACCGGTCGCCCCTCCCAGAGCGCGGAGAGCGGAAGCGCCGCCAAGCGGTCGCCGAATGGTTGCGGCTCTGGGCCGAGGTACAGGACGTATCCGGCAACGAACCGATCACCCACTTTGTCCCTGAGCCAGGCGAGGTGCTTGAAGGAATCGCTGCGCACCGTTGAACCCGCCTTCACCTCGATCCCGACCAACGACCCATCGCGTCGCTCCAGGACGAAGTCGATCTCACGACCCTCGCGGTCCCGGTAGTACGACAGTTCCGCCCGCACCGAGCTCGTCGACAGCTGCCGCACGAGTTCGGTGAAGACGAAGCTCTCGACCATCGCCCCTGCTTGGGGGTGCCCCGGAACCGCCAGAGCTGTGGCATCGACACCGAGTAGCGACGCCGTGAGCCCTGAATCCGTGACATAGACCTTGGGTGTCTTTGTCAGCCGAGTGGTCAGGTTGTTCGACCACACAGGTAGTCGCGCCGTCAGATAGACGACATCGAGGTATCCGAGATAGTCCCGCACGGTGGGCTGGGCGAGACCTACCGCACGCGCAAGGTCCGCGACGACAACGCCCGTGCCCGACCGGGCGGCAACCAGCCGCAGCAATTGGGGAACGACGTCGGCGTGCCGCACGTCCGCAAAGCCGGCCACGTCGCGAAGCACGACCGTCGACAGATAACTCTCGAACCAGTCATCACGGAACTGCCCCGGCAGGCGCACAGCCTCGGGATAGCCGCCCGCAGCGATCGACTCGGCGTAGTGCTGGCGTGTCCACTCCGTCGCCAACGGGCGCCGGGTGAGTTCGTCGGGCAGGAAGAGATCCCGACCCACATCGGCACCCGATCTCGTTCGCTCTGCCGCGCTCAGTGGCCACAGATCGACGAACACGGCACGGCCCGCGAGAGACTCGGACAGCGTCGGCACGGTGAGGAACCGTGTGGATCCAGAAAGCACGAACTGCCCCGGCGCGTCGCTGCGGTCGGTCATCGCCTTGATCGCCAGCAGCATGGGATCGCCCCCACGCTGCACCTCGTCGATGATGTGCGGCGCGTCACCGAACTCGACGAAGCCAGCAGGATCGTCTCTGGCAGTAGCCAGCGCCGTCGGATCATCGAGCGTGACGAATCGCCCGCCGCGCGCGGCATGCAGCGCCCGCAGAAGCGTCGTCTTGCCTGCCTGCCGCGGTCCCCCTACCACGGTCACGCGAAAAGCTTGCATCCGGTCGGCCAGCAGGTCTTTAGCCCGCCGGGGGATGATCGTGCGCTCCATACCGTCAGTATATCCGCGATCTTCGAGGTGTACCTTCAGATTCGCGGTAGGTCTACTAACAGATCTGCGGAAGATCTAACCTAAGATCCGCGGAAGATCGGTCGTCTCATCCCCTCTTCCCGGAGCGCGGTCTCGCTGCTCGGCCGCTCAGAGCTTGGTGACCTTCGTGTACTTCAGCGCGATGCGCTTGGCGCCGTTCGAGCCGAAGTCGATCTTGACGACGTCGTTCTTCTCGACGCCGATCACCGTGCCCAGGCCGTAGGTGTCGTGGGTGACCTTGTCGCCCACGTCCAGGGCGGGGACCGCCTTCTGGACGTTGACCGAGCCGAACCTCGAGCTGCCGCCCGACGGCGTGTCGGCCGGGCCCCGGTCCTTCGCCGGGCTTCCGGAGCGCGATCGTGAGCCGCTCCAGGAGGTGTCCACCCGGGAGCCGGAACCCGAACCCCCGCCACGACGACCGTCACCCGAGCCGTAGCCGCCCGAGCCCCAGCCGCCGTACCCGCCGCGGATCGCCTGGGTGGAGGACTCGCGCCGCTTCCAGTCCCAGAGCTCCTCCGGGATCTCGTCGAGGAAACGGCTCGGCGGGAACTCGTTGGACATCCCGAACGCCGCCCGGACGGCCGACCGCGAGATGTACAGCCGCTCGCGCGCCCGCGTGATGCCCACGTAGGCGAGCCGGCGTTCCTCGGCGAGCTCGGTGTCGTCGTTCATGGAGCGCATGTGCGGGAACGTGCCGTCCTCCATGCCGGTGAGGAACACGACCGGGAACTCCAGGCCCTTCGCGGTGTGCAGGGTCATCAGGGTGACGACGCCGCGATCCGCGGATTCCTCCTTGGCCTCCTCGGCGGCGCCGTCGGCCACGTCCTCGTCCGGGATCTGGTCCGCGTCCGCGACCAGCGACACGCGCTCCAGGAAGTCGGCGAGGTCGCCCTCGGGTTCCAGCTCGCTGAACTCGGTCGCCACTGCGTGCAGCTCGGCGAGATTCTCCACACGGGAGGCGTCCTGCGGATCGTCCGACGCCCGGAGCTCGGCCAGGTAGCCCGTGCGGTCCAGCACGGCCGACAGCACCTCGGCCGGCCCGGCGCCGTCGTCGACCAGCTCGCGCAGTCCGGTCATGAGCTCGGCGAACGCGCGGAGCGGCTTCAGGGACCGGGTCGTCATGCCCGGGATCTCGTCGACCCGGTCGAGGGCCGCGCCGAACGAGATCCGCTCCCGCTCCGCGAAGTCCGCGACGAGTGACTCGGCACGAGCGCCCAGTCCCCGCTTGGGCACGTTGACGATGCGGCGCAGGTTCACGTCGTCGTCCACGTTGGCCAGCGCCCGCAGGTACGCGACGGCGTCCTTGACCTCCTTGCGCTCGTAGAAGCGCGTGCCGCCCACCACCTTGTAGGGCAGGCCGACCCGGATCAGCACCTCCTCCAGCGCGCGCGACTGCGCGTTGGTGCGGTAGAAGATCGCGACATCGCCCGGGCGTACGCCGTCCTCGTCGCCCAGCCGGTCGATCTCCTGGGCGACGTACCGCGCCTCCCCGTGCTCGTCGTCGGCGACGTAGCCGGTGATCCTGGAGCCCGCTCCCGCGTCCGTCCACAGCCGCTTCGGCTTGCGGCCGGCGTTGCGGGAGATGACGGCGTTCGCCGCGCTGAGGATGTTCTGCGTGGAACGGTAGTTCTGCTCCAGCAGCAGCGTGGTGGCGTTCGGGTAGTCGGCCTCGAACTCCTCGATGTTGCGGATCGTGGCGCCGCGGAACGCGTAGATCGACTGGTCGGCGTCGCCCACGACCGTGAGCTCGGCCGGGTCGAGCGCGGCCTCCGGCGCCGCCGGCGCGTCCTCCACGACCCCCGCCAGCTCGCGCACCAGCACGTACTGCGCGTGGTTCGTGTCCTGATACTCGTCCACGAGGATGTGTCGGAACCGGCGCCGGTAGTGCTCGGCGACGTTCGGGAACGCCTGGAGCAGGTTCACCGTGGTCATGATGATGTCGTCGAAGTCCAGGGCGTGTGCCTGGGACAGGCGCTGCTGATAGCGCGTGTAGACGTCGGCGAGCACCTGGTCGAACCGCTGCTTGTCCCGCGCGGCCGCCCAGCCGACGCCCGCGGGGACCTCCTCCTCCGTGCCCGCCTGCCGTGCGTAGGTGTCCGGATCGATCAGCTCGTTCTTCAGGTCGCTGATCCGGTTCGCGAGGGAGCGCGCCGGGTACTTCTTCAGATCGAGGTTCTGCTCGCGCGCCACCAGCTCGATGAGCCGGCGGCTGTCGGCGGCGTCGTAAATGGAGAAGGACGACTTGAGCCCGAGAGTCTTGGCCTCGCGCCGCAGGATGCGCACGCACGCGCTGTGGAACGTGGAGACCCACATCCGGCCCGCGGCCGGGCCCACCAGGTTCGCGACCCGCTCGCGCATCTCGGCGGCGGCCTTGTTGGTGAAGGTGATCGCCAGGATCTCCCCCGCCCGCGCGCGACCCGTGGCCAGGAGGTACGCGATGCGATGGGTGAGCACGCGGGTCTTGCCCGAGCCGGCCCCGGCCACGATGAGCAGCTGCCCGCCCTCGTGCACGACGGCGGCCCGCTGCTGCGGGTTCAGCCCCTCCAGCAGCTCGTCCGGGTCAAGGTGCGAGTACGCCCCCTGCGCCCGTGGCACCTCCGCCTCGTGCGGCAGCCCCGCCAGCCACTCGGGCTCCGGCGGGACCGCCGAGTCACCCGCGCCGTCGTCGTCCCATCGGGGCGCCACGCTCGGCAGGCGCGACGTGCCGCCCGGCTCGCCCTCGGGGCCGCCGGGAAAGCCGGGAAGATGCAGGGAGTCGAAGAGGGAGGTCATCGAGAGCAAGCCTATGCGGGGTGGCTGACATCGACGAAGGCCGCCTGGCCGGAACAACGCAGCAGACCTGGATCCGGTTGTCTCGTTCCTCACTTCTTCCGGTATGGCGCCAGCCGCGGATCGTCACGGGAGATCGGTTCGAGCGAGTGGGCCAGTTCCTTGAATGTCTCCAGGTCCGCGTCGGCGTCGGACAGCATGTACGAAACACCGTCCTCGACCCAACGGAACACGCCCACTGCAGGCCCGGCGGACGACGCGTGGAGCGCCACACCACCGTCGAACGGCACCACCTCGGCACCATCAAGACTTCTGAGGTGTTCTTCGACAGGTCCGGACGGCCAGGTTGCCTCCAGGTACGACGCCAGCCCCCCGGTGTCGTCCACCGTTTGCATGAGCTCCCACGTGAACTGGATGTCGTCAGGACCATGCCCAGGCGGGTCGACGGACAGCGGCCGGGAACAGCCGATCGAGCGGGCCGAGATGTACGGGGGCTCCGTGATCGGCACATCGGGACGGGTCACGGCGTGCGCGTAGGCCCCGTGCCAGTCCGGAAGCTCGAGCGACCCGGCTTCCACCGGATAGGCCACATCGGCGCCGCAGTATTCTCGTCGCTGCTCGAGTCTGTATCGCTCGGACTCCGTCAACTCGTCCTCGGACTGCCCGGTCAGCGGGTTCGTTGCCGGGTCGCCGGTGGACCTCGCGGCCGATGACGGAGACGATGTCGGCGTCGCCGGTGCGGTGCTTGGCCTGTCGTCCCCGGGCAGCACCCACGGCTCCGCCAGCGGGTCCCCCGTGACCGCGAGCGCTCCGGCCGCCAGCACGAGCACGCCGACCACGCCGCCGCTCACCGCGGCCGCCACGCGCCGGCGTCGGACCGTGCGCACGGCCGCCGCTGCCATCGTGGCGCCGTCGAGTGCGGGTGGAGGCGTGATCGTCCCGCTCGCCGCGCGCATCCGTCGGAGCACGTCGTCCTGTTCGCCGTAGGTGTCGTGGACGTTCATGGCCGGTCCTCCTGTCCTGGCTCGGGTGCGACGAGGGTGCGGAGCCGCGCGACCGCGCGCGACGCGGTGGACTTGACGGTTCCCGCGGACAGCCCGAGTTCGGCCGCGGTCTCCTTCTCCGACCGGTCCAGCAGGTAGCGCAGCACGACGACGCGACGCTGCTTGACCGGAAGCGTCATGAGGGCACGCAGGAGCCGGTCCCGCTCGGCAATCTCCATGTCCGACGACGGCGCCGCCGGGCCGTCGTTCCCGATTGGGTCGTCGCTGAGTACCTCCCGGCGGGTCCTGCGCCAGGTGTCGATCCGCGCCGTGGCGAGCACGCGGCGCGCGTAGGCGAACGGGTCGCCGTCGCCGACCCTCCGCCATGCCTTGTAGGTGCGTTCCAGCGCGAGTTGCACCAGGTCGTGCGCGCGATGCGGGTCGCCGCACAGCAGGTACGCGATGCGGTACAGCGCCGGGGTGCTGTCCTGGGCGAAGGCGGTGAACGCCGCCACCGGATCCGCGTGCGACCGCACGACCTCGACGTCGTGCGTCGTACCGTCTCTCTCAGTGGCCATCGCCATGTCGCTCATCCGGTCCACCGGCTCTTCGGTCTCATGCCTCACAGACGCAGCACACCCGCCGAAGCGTTCCACGTTTCTGCACCGGGCAGTCTGCACCGGGCTGGATCCCGCCGCCGTCCGGTGGGCGATCGGCAGGAAGCACGTGCCGATCACCCACCGGATCGCCGCCGCGGAGCAGTTCGGTCACGGGACGGCCGACGCCGAGAACCCGGACGCCCGGTGCGCGGAGCTCTCAGCGCTCGTAGCTCAGCGTGCCGACGACCTGGCGCGCGAGTTCCACACCCTCGTCCCCGCCCGGGAAGTTGAGGGTGACCTTCGAGTGGTTCCCGTCGCCTTCCTCGTGCAGCCGGACATCGACGCTGAGCGAACGCAGGTCCTCGTCCCCGAAGTGGGACGGCCCCTCCATGATCCGCATCGCGGCATAGTCCGCCCCGGGCACCTCGATCTCGCTGGAGCCCTCCAGGCTCGGATCGAACCAGCCCGGCCAGAAATTCGCTCCCGGATCGCCAGATTCGACGTACCCGTTCCACCGCACCTCGGGATCCGCGTACCCCGGCTCCACCGCGACAACCTCGTCGGACTCGAACTCCACCATCTCTCCGAACGTGCTCTCGTCGAGCGGCTCCGCGGTCCATCGCTCCGGATACGCGTACGAGAGTCCGCCGGTCGTCGCCCTGGTCCATCCGGCCGGGATCGCGTGCTCGATCCGCCCGAGGTCCGGATAGGTGATCATCGGCACGTACCACTCCGGTTCCCCGGAGTCCTTCAGCCAGAGGTTCCCGAGAAAGTCGCGCAGCATCTCGTCGCCGTCGGTGTCCGCCGGGAAGCGGGTCTCGATGACCCAGCCCTCGGCCCCGCTGCGGATACGGGTCTTGACCGGCCTGATCTTGGTCCCTGTCCCGTCGTCCACCACCTCGTCCGGCTCGATCACGACCAGATCGGCGCCTTCGATCTCCATCGTCATCGCCCCGGAGTCCTTGTCCGGGACGGTCCAGCCGGCGACGTCGAACACGTTGCGGAGCTCGATGTCGGCCACGACGTCTTCGATCGACATGTCGAGCGTGTCGGCCATGCCGCCACCGAGTTCACTGTCGGGATGCGCCCAGCCGATCTTGCCTCCGGCCGCCACGTCCCCGATCGCCGTCCACCCGCCCGGCGGCAGCTCGTACCAGAGACCACCGAAGAGGTAGGGGCTCGCGCCGCCGTCGGTCACGCCGTGCCGCAGGTCCGGCATCGCGGGCAGCTCACCGCCACCGGTCCTGAGGTACCGCACGGCTGCGTCCTCACTCGCCCCGTCCTCGTCCGACGTCGTCTCCGACGGCGACACGCTCGGTGACGGGTCGGGCTGCGCGGTGTCCGACGCCTCCGCGCTCGCCGACGACGCCGGCATCGGCTCCTGCCGGTTCGCGTACACGGTGCCGGCCGCCCCTACGGCTCCGCTGATCGCGACGAACACCGCGAGGCACGCGGCCGCGGTCAGTACCACCCGGCGCTGCCTCTCGCGGCGGATCGCGGAGCCCGCCATCGCGCCGCCGTCGACGACGGGCGTCAGGTCACCGGCCATCCGGGCCAGGTGGTGCCCGAACAGGTCCTGCTGCTCCGGAGCGTTCATGACCGGCCCTCCACTCGGCTCGCCGCGATCTCGTCGGCGCCCAGCAACTCCCGGAGGATCGCCAGGGCGCGGGACGCCGTCGACTTGACTGTCCCGGTCGAGACGCCCAGCGTCTCGGCGGTCTCCGCCTCGGAGCGGTCCACCAGGTAGCGCAGCACGACGACGCGGCGCTGCTTGACGGTCAGCTTCGCGAGCGCCCGCACGAGGCGATCCCGCTCGGCGATCGCGGTGTCCGACGCCGGTGCCGCCTCCGCCGTGCGCCACACCATGGCGTCGTCCTCGATGGGCACCTCCTTGCGGTTGCGCCGCCAGGTGTCGATCCGCGCCGTGGCGACCACGCGCCGCGCGTAGGCGTACGGATCGCCGTCGGCGAGCTTGTTCCAGTGCCGGAACGTGCGCTCCAGGGCGGTCTGGGCGAGGTCGTGGGCGCGGTGGGCATCGCCGCACAGGAAGTACGCCATGCGCACCAGGTCCGGGGTCCTGGCCTGGGCGAACGCGGTGAACTGCACCTCGCGGGTCCGGTCCCCCGTCACCACGACCGGCAGGCTGCCCGTGATCGCGTCGGCACTCGCGGCTGACGTCATCCGAGCGCCTCCCCGCGTCGATCGGCCGGCGCGGGACCGGTCTGTCGAAGATTCATGCTGCCTCAACGCAGCAGACCTGGATCCGGTTGTCTCGTTCCTCACTTCTTCGGGTACGGCGCCGGCCGCGGATCGTCACGGGAGATCGGTTCGAGCGATCGGGCTCAGACGGTGCGTGCGGCCTGACCCGCCCCTGTGCCGGTGCCCTGCGCCGGCTCGACGTCCCCGCCCACCGCGTCCGCCCAGCGGGGCAGGAGGACCACCACCGCCAGGACGAGCATCGGCACCGAGGCGTAGATCGGGCTGAAGAACAGGTTCCAGACGGTGAGGATCGCGACGTACACGAGCAGCGCGTCCGCCATCCCCCGCACCGTCCGCCGCACCAGCGCGATCACGACGAGCAGCAGGAGGAACAGCCAGAACACGACGCCGGCCGGCCCGTACACCGCCCAGAAGTCGCCGAACAGGGAGTGCAGCTCGATCCCCCGCCCGAACATGTACTCGTAGACGTAGTTGTTCTCGGGGTCGTATCCGAGCTGGGACATCCCGTGCTTGGCGATGGCCAGGTCCTCGCTGTTGACCGGCACGCCGGGGCCGAACCCGATCGGCCGGTGGGCGATCAGCGCCGCCGTCGCCCCCATCTCGGGACGTCCCGCCGCCAGCAGGTTCCCGCTCAGCTCGAGCTGCTCGGCGGTGCGCTGGGCCATCGCCGTCCCGAACGCCCCGTCGAGGATGAGGGCCTGCGCACCGCCGTACGCCGCGAGCCCGGCGGAGACGACGGCGCCCACCGTGATCCACGCCGACCGGCGCAGCGAACGATCGTCGATCCGCACCTGCCAGAGCACCACCGCCGCGGTGAGCAGGAGCATCGCGAACGCGGACCGCCCGTCGTCGACCGCGAACAGCACACCCAGGCACACGCACGCGACCGCCTGGGCCGCGCGCGGCACGCGCCGCCAGACGCCCCGGCCGGGACGCAGGCCCGGCGTCAGCCATCCGAGCACGATGACGGTCACCGCGAGCCCCGCGCCGAACTTGAAGCTCAGCTCGCCCCGCTGGACGACGTCGATCAGCATCCCCGTGCCGTACGCGACCGCGAGCCACCGGACCCCCAGGTGCAGCCGTGCCCACAGCAGTGCGCCGGCGCCGAGCACCAGCTCGGCCAGCCGCACGTAGTTCTCGCGCTGCAGCAACGGGTCGATGGCGTGGCCGGGCTCGGCCAGCGCGGTGAGGACCGGCCCCGTGATCGCACAGAGCGCGCCCAGCGCGAGGAACGCCCCGGCCCAGCGGTACTTCGCCGCCGCCGACAGCCACACGGGCGCGAGAGCGACCGCGAGCAGTGTGCCGACCGGCACCCCGGCCGCGACGACGAGGCGCGAGCCGACCGCGATGCTCAGCACGAGCGCGACGACGACCGAGGCACTCTGCCACTCCCGGGAGACGACGGCGCTCCGCCACCGGCGCGCGGCGGCGGCCACCTCCTCCGGGGGCTCCTTCGCCGAGGGTTCCTCCGCCGGAATCGCCCTCGGCAGCTCCCTCGTCGCGTCGTCCTCCGCCGGAGCACTCTCCGCCGGGGCCACCCTCGGCAGCTCTCTCGTCGCGTCGTCCTCCGTCAAGCCGCTACCCGTCGGTACACCGCGGCGTGCGCCGCGCCGATCTCGGGCCAGGTCCGTCCGCGGAACCGCACCGGCGCCGCCGGGATCGGCTCGGCCAGCGCCGCCGAGAGCGCCACACTGTCGAGCTCTCCGGTGTAGGTCCGGACCCAGCCCGGCCCGGCCTCGTCGGCCAGGTCGCGGTTCACCGCGTTGTCGGGTACGAGCACGGGCCGTCCGAGGGACAGGGCGAGCAGCGCCGCGCCTGAGTTGTGCATGCGCCGGTAGGGCAGCACGACGAGGTGGGCCTCGCCGATCTCGCGCGCCAGGGCGTCGTCGGGCACGAATCCGGCGCGCAGCACGATCCGGTTGTCGCCGTCGGCCATGCTCCGCACCTCGCCGAGCACGCCGTCGTCCTTGGCGGGGCCGACGATGTGCAACGCGGCCGCGTCGTCGTCCAGCGCCCGGAACGCGCGCACGAGGGTGTCGATGCCCTTGTAGGGCCGGATCAGGCCGAAGTGCAGGGCCCGCCCGGGTTTGCCGGCGGGTACGGCGTAGCCGGCGTAGGTGGAGGTGTGCTCCCCGAGCGGGATCACGGTGGCGGTCAGGTCGCGGCCGAACCTGGTGTGCGGGTTGAGCAGGATCAGTTCGTCGGTCCAGCGGTCGACGAGCCGCAGCAGCCATCCCTCGATGCCGGTCGGGGATTCGTGCGGGGACTCGTTGTGCACGGTGCGCACCGTGCGTACCCCGCGCAGTCGCATCGCGGCCAGCGAGGCGACGAGCAGGGCCGAGGCGACGGCGGTCCGCAGCGTGTTCCGGCGCCGGAACAGAGTCTCCGGCCAGTGCACGTGCAGCACGTCGACCGGTCCGAGCAAGGCGCGGCGCCGGGAGAAGGTCACGGCCTCGACGTCGTCGGGCAGGGCGGCCATCAGTTCCGTGATGTAGGGATTGGTGGTGGTCCGGATCGCCTCGGCGGAGAACATGACGACGGTCCGGCCGCGCCGCCGGGGTGCGGCGGCGGTCACGGCGTCGCCCCGAGCGGTCGGGGGCTGCGCCTCGCCGCCCGGGAGTACTCCGTGTACACGAAGCCGACGGCGCCGGCGATCATGCCCGCGCCACGCGCGGTGGTCCGGATCCCGTGGGCGGAGCCCCGGCCGGCGAGGATTCCGGCGGCGGCGCGGGCGAGCCCGCCCGCGACGCGCATCGCGCCGGCCCCGACGCCGCGCGCCCGGGCGGCGAAGCGGCCGGGTGTGGTCTCGGCGATCTCCACCTCGGCCCGGATCGTGCAGTTCCCGACCCGGTACGCCCGGCGCACCACCCACCTGCGGGTGAATCGCTTGGCGGGGATCGGGTCCTCGACGACGGCCTCGTCGCACCAGTACAGCGCGCCGCCACGGGCGGTGATCCGCAGGGTCAGCATGGTGTCCGACCCGCCGGTGAGCCCGAACGCCTCGTCGAACCGGAGGCCGTGCTCGGCGAGCCAGCGCACGTCGAGCAGCAGGTTGTTGCTCGCGGCCACGTCGATGCGTGTGCCGCTGGGATACCGCGGGCGGGTGAAGAAGCCGCCGGACTCGATCCACGCGTCCCTGCCGGGCAGGCTGGGGACCGCGGGCCCGGCCACGCCCGTCCCGCCGTAGCATTCGTGCGCGGCCAGGAGGGTGGCGAGCCAGCGCTCGCCGGGGGTCTCGTCGTCGTCCACGAAGACGATCAGCTCCGAACCGGAGGCCGTGACCTCGTCGAGTGCGCGGTTGCGCGCGGCCGCGATGCCCGGGGCGGGTTCGTGGACGTACCGGACGGCCGGATGGCCGGCCGTGACGCGCTCGAAGATCCGCCGTGCGGACTCCGTCACGTCGTTGTCGACCACCAGCAGCCCGGCGCCGGCCGCCGACACGTGCGGCAGCAGCGCCCCCAGCGCCGTCGCGAGCCGCTCCGGACGCCGGTACGTGAGGACAGCTACCGTCGCACGTGGCGCGGTCATCCCCCGTTCACCGTGATGTCGGCCCACTGCGACCAAGCTGCGTTCCCCCACGGGTCATGGGCGACGACGATGTACCTCCGGGTCGTGCCGGGCTCGGCCTCCGTGTCGGTGTAGGACATGGTCTCGCCTTGCCAGAAACTGCCGGTGCGCTCCTGGACGTGGATCGGTTCGTTCGACGTGGTCCCGCGGTACAGCGAGTAGGTGAGGGTCTTGTCGTCGCGGTCGTGGTTCGACGGCCAGGACGCCTCGACGGTGCCGGGCTGGGCCGACTCCAGGGTGAGCTGGAAGTCCGCTCCGCCCAGCCGGGGGCCGTCCGCGTTGGCGGCCTCGTCCCGCACGGTGAACCGTACGAGGCCCTGCTGCGGCTGGTTGTTGACCCGGGTGAACTCGCCGCCGTACAGGACGTAGTCGCCTGCCGCCGTGACGTCCCACGGCCCCTGGCTCTGACCGGTGTAGTCACCCGGCGTGAAGTCCGGGTACCAGTTCAGGAGCTCGGGGCGTGGCGTGCCGGGGCTGTCCGGGTAGCCGTGCTCGTCGTCGGCGACGTTCTCGCCCTCGACGGTCCGGGTCGTCGCCGTGCCGTGGTGGAACGTCTTCGGGCTGGTCTCCGGGAAGCCGCCACTGGTGGCGCAGTCGTGCTTGTGGCTCGCCATGAAGACGGAGCCCTGGAACGGCGCGACCGAGTAGGTGTCCCCGTGGCAGTCCTCGAGCCACACGAGCGCGCCGGTCTCCCAGCTCGCCGCGAACGCCCCCTCCATGGAACCGTTCTTGTCCCACTGGTAGCCCGTGCCGTAGAAGTACTCGTCATCGCGGGCGAGGGACAGGACCGCCGCGTACTTGCCGGCGTTCCGCACCACGTCGTTCACCGGCATCGACAGCATCGCGCCGGTGTCGGCGTCGAGCCGGGCCAGCCCGTACCCGGGGTTCTGCGAGCCGTTCACCGCCGTGAAGTTCCCGGCGATGACCACCTGGCCGCCCTCGGGCGAGACGACGAGGTCCTGCACCGAGCGGTCGGCGACGTCCGCCTGGAACGGCCGGGTGGTCACACCGCCGGCGGCGTCGACGGAGGCCACACGGATGCGCTCCACGTTGTTCACCGACGAGAAGATGCCGCCGAGGTAGACGGTGTCGCCCGCCACGTCCACGGCGTTGACCAGGGAGTTCACCGAAGGCCGGAACGCGGTGAGCGCGCCGGTGGCGGTGTCGAACGCGGCGGCGCGGTACCGCGTGACGCCGTTGACCGACGTGAACCGGCCGACGGCGTACAGCGTGCTCCCGTCCGGCGACGCGGCCAGGTCCTTGACCTCGCCGTTCGTCTGGGGAGCCCAGCCCTCGATCAGCTCGCCGGTGTGCAGGTCGTAGGCCAGCAGATTGGCACGCGGCGTCTCCTGCGCGCCGGGCGCGGTGCCCGCAGGGCGCGCCGACGAGAAATCCCCACCCACGTACACGACGTCGCCGACGACCTCCTGCGCCCACACGACGCCATCGATCTGCACCGTGGGCAGGACGTCGGTGCTCACGGGCGCGACCGGTTCCTCGGCGACCGGCTGATCCCTCACGGACTTCGACGGCAGCCCCACCGCGTCGAGCGCCGACTCCAGGCCCACCGCCGACTTGGAGATCGTGTCCTCGTCCGTGTCCGCGGCCGCGGAGACGCCCGCTCCCACGGAGGCGGCGAGAAGGGCTCCGGCCGCGACGGCGGCGGCCAGGGCGGGTGCGATTCTCATGGACTTAACTCTCCCTCGAACAGTGCGACGTGCAGCTGCGGGTCGACGTCGATCTCGACGAGCACCCGTTCGGTCCGGTCCTCCGGGACGCCGAACTCGTAGGTTCCGGTCACGGTCTGCCCTCCCGGCACAGAATCCGGGAGATCCTGCTCCCCGGAGCCGGAGAGCGAACTCGCCGGTATGCGGTCGGGACCGTAGTACAGGTTCACGACGCTCGCACCAAGAGCGTGATTTGCGGCGCCGGAGTTGATGACCGCCACCTCGACACGGATCGCCGGTCCGGCTATCTCACCCGGCATGGACGGCTCCGCCTCGGTCCGCTCGATGGCGACAAGCTCCACGAACAGGCCGCGGTCCGGGCTCTCGTCGACGGCGACCTCCTCGGAGTCGAGCGGGACGACGCCGGTCGTGGTGCGGCCCGCGGCGACCGGGGTGTCCCCTTCGTCGGACGAATCGTCGTCGTCGGACGCCGGCGACGGCTCCGGGGTGGCCTCGTCCCGGGGCGTGGGTGACACGCTCGCGGACGGCTGCTCGGCGCCGGCCTCCTGGACCGCGGTGCCGCACGCCGACAGCACGAACAACGTCGCAACGAGGGCAGTGACCCGTCCGGCGACGGCAGTCGCCGGGGATCTCGTCCGTGAGCCTTTCTTCCGGCCGCAAGATGTCATACGGCAAAGGTTATGGGCATGAGCGACGATATTCTCGCCGTGTCCCTCATTTCACCCGAGCTATGACTCGCCCTCGCACGGCCGTTCCGGCAGGATGCACAGGTGTCCACCACCCCTCGGCCCGCGGTCGTCGTAGTGAACTACAGATCGGCGCACCTCGCCACCGCGGCACTCCAACCGTTCGCGGGCACCCGATGGACCCGCGTGCTCGTCGACTGCTGGAGCTCGGCCGCCGAGCGTGAGCGTGTCGTGGCCGCCGGCTCCGCGAACGACTGGACACTCGTGCTGCCCGGCGAGAACCTCGGCTTCGGCGGCGGGGCCGACGCCGGCATCCGTGCCGCGCGGGACGCGGGATGCGACGTCAGCCTGGTGCTCAACCCGGACGCCACCCTCGGCCTCGCCGACGCCGACGCCCTCGCGGCCGACGTCGCCGCAGACACCGGCCTGCTCGTCGCCCCGGCGGTCCGCACCCCTCGGGGCAAGGACTGGTTCACAGGCGCCGTCCTCGACATGCGCCACGGCCGCACGCGGAGCGGCGGCCCCGACGGGCCCGACGACGTCCCCTGGATCTCCGGCGCCTGCTTCGCCGCATCCACCCGGCGGCTGCTCGACGTCGGCGGGTTCGGCGGGGAGTACTTCCTGTACTGGGAGGACGTCGACCTCAGCGTGCGGTGGACGCGCTCCGGGGGGCGCCTCGCCCTGCGGGACGACCTCACGTGCGTGCACGACGCCGGCGGCACGCAGCACGGCAACACGCGCGCCACGGGCAGGGGCAAGTCGCCGCTGTACCACTACTACAACACCCGCAACCGCCTGCTCTTCGCGTCCCGGCACGTGGCCCGGGACCGCTGGGGCGGCTGGCTGCGTGCCACCCCCGCCCACACGCGCGAGGTCCTGCTCCGGGGCGGCCGCCGCGCCGTCGTGCGCCATCCGCTGCGTACGCTGTGGCCTGCACTGCGCGGCACGGCGGCGGGAGTGCGGTACCTCCTGGCCGCCCGCCGCACCACGCCGGGCACCGCTCCCGCGGCTGTCATGCCCGCGACCACCGATCGGAAAGGCCTGATGGATGGAGCTCGCTGACTACGTCGCCGCCCTGCGGAAGCGATGGGCGGTTCTCGTCGTGGCAATCCTGGTCGGCGGCCTCGCCGGCCTCGGGTACGTGCAGACCGTCCCGCCGCAGTACCGGGCCACCACGAGCGTCTTCGTCAGCCTCGAGCGGGGTGACACCGTCTCGGATCTCATGCAGGGAGCGAACTTCACGCAGAACCTGGTGACCTCGTACGCCTCGCTCGCCACGATGCCCGCGGTGCTGAACCCCGTGATCGCGGAGCTCGGCCTCGGTACGACGACCCGCGACCTGTCCCAGCGGGTCGAGGCCGTGGTGCCGCTCGACACCGCGATCATCGAGATCTCCGCCGAGGCGGACGGCCCGTGGCAGGCCGCCGAGGTGGCGAACTCCGTCGCCCGGCACCTGTCGGAGACCGTGTCCGAGGTGTCGCCGTCGAACGCCGACGGGGCCAGCGCCGTGCGGCTGACCGTCGTCGCGGCGGCCGAGGCACCCGAGTACCCGTTCGCGCCGAACACCAGGCTCCTCACCGTCGGCGGGGCGGCGGCAGGGCTTGCCGTCGGCGCGCTGATCGCCGTCGGCCTGGCCCTGTTCGACACCCGGATCAGGACGGCGAAGGACCTGCCGGCCGGCGAGGACCTCGCGGTGCTCGGCACCGTGCCCCAGATCCGCAAGGGATCCGCCGAACCGCAACTGCTGGCCGAGTCCTACCGCCGGATCCGGACCAACCTGCAGTTCCTCGACGTCGGCGCACCGGTGCGATCGTTCGTCGTCACGTCCTCCGTCCCGGACGAGGGCAAGACGACCACGGCGATCGGCCTGGCCCACGCGCTCGCCGAGCGCGGCTCCCGGGTCCTGCTCGTCGACGCCGACCTGCGCCGCCCCTCACTGGCCGACCGCCTCGGCCTGGAGGGCACGGCAGGCCTGTCCACCGTGCTCATCGGCAGAGCGGACCTGGAGGACGTGGTCCAGCAGGCCGGACCGCCGCGGTTCGCCGTGCTGACCGCCGGCGACCTGCCACCCAACCCCGGCCGCCTCATCGAGGCCGAGTCGATGGACCAGCTCGTGCGGCAGGCGCGGGCGAGCTACGACATCGTCATCTTCGACGTCCCGCCCCTGCTCCCCGTGACCGACGCCGCGCTGCTGGCCCGCCGCACCCAGGGCGCCGTCGTCGTCGCGCGGGCGAAGAAGGTGCGCCGCGCCCAGCTGCACGACGCCATCGCGTCCCTGGACGCGATCGGCGCGACGTGCCTCGGCCTCATCGCCACCGGCGTCTCCCGCAAGGACCACGACTTCGACACGTACGCCGGCTACGGCGACGGAGAGGCCGCAGGCGTACGGTCCCGGTGGCGCAGGACGTGACCGAGCGGGACGTGACCGAGGAGGACGGGGCACGACAGGGTCTCGGGCGCCGTGCCGCACGCGGCGCCACGGTCACGGCCGCGTCCCAGGGCGCGCGCATCGTGCTCCAGGTCGCCGCCGTGGCGGTGCTCGCCAGGCTGGTGCCGCCCGCCGAGTACGGGCTGGTCGCGATGGTCGCGGCCGTCGTCGGGGTCGGGGAGATCCTGCGCGACGCCGGCCTGTCGTCGGCGGTGATGCGGTCACCCACCCTGACCAGGCAGCAGCGCGACAACCTGTTCTGGGCGAACGTCGTGATCGGCGCCGTGCTGTGTGCCGCGTGCATCGCGGCGGCGCCGCTGATCGCCCGGCTGTTCGACGAGCCCGCGCTGGCGGGGATCTGCCGCGCGCTCGCCTTCGTCTTCCTCATCAACGGGCTGGCCACACAGCACAAGGCAGGGCTGGTCCGGGAGATGCGCTTCCGGACGCTGGCCGTGGTGGAGGTGGCGGCGCCCGTGGCCGCACTGGGCGCCGCGATCGCCGTCGGGCTCATGACGCACGACCACCGGGCCGTCGTCGTCCAGCAGGTGGCGACGGCGGCCGCGACGCTCGTCGGGGTGTGGGTGGCGGGCCGCTGGCTGCCCGCACGCCCGCGGCGCCGCGCGGGAACTCGCGGCTTCTTCCGGTTCGGCGGCGGACTGCTGGGCTCCCAGCTCGTCGGCTACGGGGCCGACAACCTGGCCACGTTCGTCATCGGCCTCTCGCTCGGCCCCGGCCCGCTGGGCCTGTACAACCGGGCGTACCACCTCCTCATGCGGCCGCTGAGCCAGCTGCGCCAGCCGTCCACGACGGTCGCGCTGCCGGTACTGTCCCGGCTCGCCGAGGAGCCGGCACGGTTCGACCGCATGCTGCTGCGGGGCCAGCAGGTGCTGGCGCTGCCGGTCGTGCTGGTGCTCGCGGTGGTCATCGGGGCGTCCGACGCGGTGGTCGGCGTGTTCCTCGGGCCCGGCTGGGAATCCGCCGCGCCGCTGCTCGCCGCGTTCGCCGTGGCCGGCGGCTGCCAGACGCTCGCCTACGTCGGGTACTGGACGTACCTGGCCCGCGGGCTGAGCGGCGCGCTCCTGGCCTACTCCATGGTGACCGCCGTGCTCAAGATCGCCGGCGTGCTGGTCGGGAGCTTCTGGGGCATGAACGGGATCGCGGCCGGGTTCGCGGCCTCCGCGCTGCTCGAGTGGCCGCTGTCCTTCTGGTGGCTGTCGCGCATCACCTCGTACCCCGGCGGCCGGCTCGCGCTGGGCGGCCTGCGGATCCTGTCCCAGGCGGTCCCGGTCGGGCTCGCCGCGTGGTTCGCCACGTCGCTGCCGGACGCCGTCGGCGCGGCGGGCTCGTCCGTCACCGAGCTGCTCCTCGCGGTCGCGAGCGGGCTCGTGGTGTGGGGCCTGAGCCTGGCGATCGTTCCGGCGCTACGGCGCGACGCCACGCTGCTGGTCGAGGTGCTGCGCGCCGTCAGGGGTAAGGCGCTCTGACAGGAAGGGCGGAGGCCGCTCTCCCGGTCAGGTCACGAACCGCCGTGAGCCCGCGAGTGGAGCTCCCTGTCGAGGACCTCACGCAGGAAGGTGCTCGACGTGTGCACGGTGTACGGGAAGTACACGACCTCCACGCCGACCCGCGCGAACCGCTGTTCGAGCTCGCGCCCCTTGGCCGTACCCTTCCAGTCGTCGCCCTTGAAGAAGACGTCGAACGGCCGGCTCCGCCACGTCTCGAGCTTGTCCGGCTGCGTCTCGACGAACACCTCGTCCACGAACGTGACGTGCCGGATGATCTCCGCGCGTTCGACGAGCGGGATGACGGGACGCCGGCCCTTGGCCAGCTCAAGCATGTCGTCGTCCACGACGCCGGCGACGAGGTAGTCGCAGTTCGCCTTCGCATGGCGCAGCACGTTGAGGTGTCCCACATGAAACAGGTCCCAGGCACCAGGCGCGTACCCGATCACTTCGCTCACAGACGCCCCATCTCTCGAAACCACTTGACCGAGGCCAGCAACAGGAACACGGTCAGGCAAGCAGTGATCACCGTGTACACGGTGAAGAACACGATCGGCGCTCCCAGGAGGACGAAGACCCAGCAGAGCACGCCGTAATCGGTGGGAAGCATGAGCACCGGCCGCAGCCACGGCACGCGCCCCCCGGTCGCGGCCCGCGATTCGACGCCGCGCGCGCGGCGCAGTTGCTCCGTCAGGATCATCGCGAAGAACAGGGCGCTGCTCACGACGGCGGACACCAGCGGGACGAGCAACCATGCCTCCGGCACGACGTCGTACCGGTAGAAGCCGAGCCCGAGCGCCAGCGGCAGCGCCACCACTTTCACCGCGTCGACCACGTGGTCGAGCCACTCCCCCGCGGGGCTGCTGAGCCCGCTCAGCCGCGCCACCTGGCCGTCCGCGGAGTCCCAGGCGTACCCGAGCACGAGCAGCGCGGTCACGGCCGTCCCCTGCCCCCACGACGGCGGGAGGGCGACCAGCAGCCCGATCCCGGTGAAGGTGAACAGCGCGCTCACCGCGGTCACCGCGTTCGGCGTGAGGCCCGCCCGATAGGCACCGGCCGCGAGCACGCGCCCGATCTTCCGGTTCACGAACCGCGAGTACGCCGGCGCTCCCCTGGCCGCGCCCTTCTGCGCCGAGCTGAGCCGGGACAAGGTCTCCCGGAAACTCTCCCGCGGCCGCATCACAGCGGGCTTTCGCACGGACGCCGCGGAAGCACTCACCGTGTCACGCCCTCTCCGGCAGTGGCCTCCGTCGGAACCGCCCGACCAGGCCTCTCCCCGGAGCTACCGGCGTTCGTGGCGGCCAGAGGCACACCTCGGGTTCCGATCATCGCGCTGCGCGGGGGTCTGGTGAGCACGGTCTCCAGGGTAGGGCTCGTGACCCGGCTCGGCCATAACAAAAGCGGGTGAATCCGGCGTGAATTGCGCTCGAACACCACGCCTCGGTCGCCACGCCTCAGGCGGCCCGGCGCACCTGCTTCACAGCCCGGGCACCCGCCGGCGCCGCCGTCGGGCGAACGGGCGCGGCCCGGGCGTGTTCCGCGCGGCGAGGTCGTGGGCGAGCAGTTCGTAGCCGTCGACGACGACGTCCCAGTCGTAGTCCTTCGCCCGGCGCTCCAGCTCGCCGCCGCGCGACTCGGTATCGTCCGGGTTGGCCTCGGCCGTGAGGACCTGCTCCGCCAGTTCCACAGGCGTGCGGAAGTACCGCCCGGCGTCCCGCAGCACCTCGCGGTTGAACGGCACGTCGTACGCGACGGTGGCGGTGCCGCCGCCGATCGCCCGCAGCAGGGAGGGGTTGGTGCCGCCCACCGAGTGGCCGTGCAGGTAGGTGAACGCGTTGGCGTACAGCTGGTCGAGCAGTTCCTGGTCCCACACCCCGCCGAGCAGCCGCACCCGGGGGTCGCCGTCGGCGAGATCCTGGATGCGCTGCGTGTACTCCTCGGAGTAGGGCGCGGAGCCGACGACCACGAGCGGGAGCTCGGCGTCGTTCGCCACGTAGCCCTCGACGATGACGTCCACGTGGTTCTCCGGCTCGAAGCGCGCCACGACCAGGTGGTAGCCGCGCGGTTCCAGGCCCAGTTCCTCGAGGCGGTCGCTGCCGACCGCGGAGAGGTCCGGCGCGCCGTAGGTGATGAGGCGGCTGCCGACGTCGTACTCGGTGGCGTAGTAGTCGGCGATTCCCTGCGCGTCGGCGATCAGGGCGTCGGACAGGCGGACCGACGCCGTCTCCACCTCCCGGTAGTACCGCTTCCCGACCCGGCCCCACTTGGCCCGCCGCCATTCCAGCCCGTCGACGTGCATCGCGACCGGGATCCGGGCCGCGCGCAGCACGGGGAGCAGCGGGGCGTTGGCCGCGTTGAACACGATCGCGGCATCGGTCCGGTGCGCGACGAGGTGCCCGACCGACAAGGCGGTATGGCTCAGCGTCTCGAGCGAGCGGCGGCGCAGCGCCGGCAGCACGACACGCTCCATGCCCAGGTAGACCGGCGGGTCGGAGGCGTCCTGCTGCTCCGGCCGGCGGCAGTACACCCGCACGTGGTGACCGCGCGCCGCGAGGCGCGACCCGATCTCCTCGACGGCCGTCTCGAAACCCCCGTACCGCGCGGGCACACCTCGGGTTCCGATCATCGCGATACGCAGGGGTCTCATGGCCACGATCTCCAGAGTAGGGCTCGTGGCTCGGCTCGCACATCACGAATGCGGGTGAATCCGGCGGGACTTGACGTGGCAACACCCGGCGGATGCGGAAAGCACTGAGCGCCGGTCCCCTGCCGCCGATGGGCCTTCGGTGCGGCAGGGTGCCGGCGCTCAGCTGTCTGTGGGGCCGGCTCAGCCGGCCGGCCGGTCGCGCCAGGCGGGGGCGAGGCGGACGACGTCGCCGACGACGACGACCGCCGGCGGCTGGACGTCCGCCTCCGCGGCGCGCTCCGCGATGTCGGCGAGCGTGCCGACCGTGACCCGCTCGCGCGTGCCGTAGCCGTCCTCGACGATCGCCACCGGCGTGCCGGCCGGGCGTTCGGCCGTGGTCAGCGCTGCGGCGGTCTCCGCCAGCCGCGAGACGCCCATGAGCAGGATCAGGGTGTGGTCCGGGCCGCCGGTCACCGTGGCGGCGCGCTCGCCCGGCGCATCGCCGTCGTCGTCCCGGTGCCGTGGCAGCTGGAGGGCGTCGTGCCCGGTCAGGACGCTGAATCCGCGTGCGACGCCGCGGTGCGTGACCGGGATCCCGACAGCGGCCGGCACCGAGACGGCGCTCGTCACACCCGGGACCACCTCGGCCTCGATCCCGGCCTCGCGGCACGCGGCCAGCTCCTCGCCGCCGCGCCCGAGCACGTACGGGTCGCCACCCTTGAGCCGCACCACGTTCCGCCCGGCGGCGGCGTGCTGCACGAGGATGCGGTTGATCTCGTCCTGCGGCACGGGGTGGTTGCCGGCGGTCTTGCCGACCTCGACCACCTGCACGTCGGGCGCGAGCTCGTCGAGCAGTGACCGCGGCCCGAGCCGGTCGGCGACGACGACGTCCGCCTGCGCGAGCAGCGACCTCCCCCGGACGCTGATCAGGCCGGGATCTCCCGGCCCGCCACCGACGAGCGCGACCCACCCCGGCCGGACAGGGACGCTGACCCGGCCCTCGCCCCGATGGCGACGGATCGGGAGGGCGCCCGACTCGAGCTGCGCCTGGACCTCGGAGCGGATCGCCTTGGCGCGGCGCGGGTCACGGCCCGCGTGCACGGAGACCGTGATCTCCTCCGGTGCGAGACGGACCCGCGCGACGGCGGGCGTCCAGGCGGTGCCGGTCTCGGCGTCGCCGGCGGTGACGCAGAAGACCCGGAGGGTCTCGGCCTCGTCGGCCACCCGGCGGTCGACGGCCGCGTCGCCGGTCGCGGTGTGGACCAGCCAGGCCTCGTCCAGGTCGCCCGTGCGGTACTCCCGCCGCACCCACTCGACCCCGCCCGTGGCCACGTCGACACCGGACGTGTTCTCCGGCCGGTCACGTCCCGGCGCGCCACCTGGCGCGCCGTCGCCGATCAGCACCGCCAGGTCCTCGCAGACCGCCGGCGCGATCACCCGCACCCGCGCGCCGGCCTCGGCCAGCCCGCGCGCGCGACGCGCGGCCACCGGCCCGCCGCCGACCACGACGACGAGCCGGCCCGCCACGCGCAGCCCCAGCGGGTACAGCGAGTCCGGCGACCCGCCCTTCCGGCTCGGCCCGCCCGGCGCGGGAGTCTCAGCCATGGAGACCGCACTCCACCTTGTCGCGGCCGGCCCAGCGGCCCGAACGCTTGTCCGCGCCGTCCTCGACGCGCTGCGTGCAGGGAGCGCAGCCGATCGACGGGTAGCCGTCACCCAGCAGCGGGTTCACCACGAGGCCGTTGGCGACCGCGTACTCCTCGACCTGGTCGTCGGTCCAGCCGGCGAGCGGGTTGACCTTCACGACCTGGTTCTTCTCGTCCCAGGTGATCAGAGGCGCGTTCCGCCTCGTCGACGCCTCGCCCCGGCGCAGGCCCGTGGCCCACGCCTCGTAGTGACGCAGCGCCTGGCGCATCGGCGCCACCTTCCGCATGGCGCAGCACTTCTCGGGGTCGCGCTCGTACAGCCGCGGGCCGTACGCCTCGTCCTGCTCCGCCACGGTCCGCTCGGGCTTCACGTCCACGATGTTCACGTCCAGCGACAGCTCGGCCGCGTCCCGCGTGCCGATCGTCTCGGCGAAGTGGTAGCCGGTGTCGCCGAACAGCACGTCGACCCACGGCAACTGCTTGGAGACGAGGTGCGCCAGCACCGTGTCCTGCATCGACGACGCCACCGCCAGCCACGGCCCGAACTCCCGCACCGCCCAGGCGATGACGGCCTCCGCCGACGCCTCGCGCTGCGTGTCCGGTCCGCCGGGCAGCGACGTGCCGTGCAGCAGCGCCTGACCGCGTTCGACGACGTTCTTCAGTTCCTCCGGTGTCCGACGGCGCCGCACGCCTCCGGCCCGGATGTGGGCGTGCGCCTCGCGTGCGGCCGCACGGGCACGTTCCCGGGCCTGCGCCCGCGCCCGGATCTGCTCCAGTCGCGACATGCTGCCGCCGACGCTGGTAGCGGCGCCGTCCGCCACCGGCGTGATCACCGAGGTCGCCGCGGAGGAAGGCTCCTCGGAGCCGGCGGGCGCGCCCGCGACCGCCGTCGGACCGGAATGAGGACCGCTCATCGGAGTGCCTCCTCGTCCGCACGATGTGCCCACTGCGCGAAGGACTCGTCGTCCTCGCGCGCCTTCTCGAACTGGCGCGTGACGCGCTCCACGTAGTCCGCGATGCCGTCGGCGGTCACCTTGAGGCCGCGCACGGTCCGGCCGAGGCCGGCCTCGTCGCGCTCCTTCGAGGCGAGCCCGCCGCCCAGGTGCACCTGGTAGCCGGGTACCTGGTTGCCGTCGTCGTCCATCACGAGCTGGCCCTTGAGGCCGATGTCGGCCGTCTGGATCCGCGCGCACGAGTTCGGGCAGCCGTTGACGTTCAGGCTGATCGGCTTGAGGCGCGAGGTGTCGCCCAGTCGCTCCTCGAGCTGGTCGATGGCGGCGGCCGCGTTCTTCTTCGTCTCGACGATCGCGAGCTTGCAGTACTCGATGCCCGTGCAGGCGATGGTGCGGCGGCGGAACTCGCTCGGCCGCGTGTGCAGGCCGATCTCGCGGAGCTCCTTGGACAGAGCCTTGACCTCCTCGCCCGGCACGTCCAGCACCAGGAGCTTCTGGTGCGGGGTGAGCCGGACCCGCTCGCTGCCGTGCGCCTCGGCGAGGTCCGCGACGCGGGCGAGGATGTCACCCGACACCCGGCCCACCGTCGGCGCGACACCCACGAAGAACTTCCCGCCCTTCTGCGGATGCACGCCGACGTGGTCGTTGTCCGACGACGGCAGCGGGGGCTCGATCCCGTCCGGCAGCTCGTATCCGAGGTACTCGTCCTGCAGCACCTGGCGGAACTTCTCCGTGCCCCAGTCCTTGAGCAGGAACTTCAGGCGGGCCTTGTTGCGCAGCCGGCGGTAGCCGTAGTCGCGGAAGATCCGCACCACGCCGTGCCACACGTCCGGGGCCTGCTCCTCGGTGACGAAGACGCCGAGCCGCTCGGCAAGGCGCGGGGCGGTCGACAGGCCGCCGCCCACCCACAGGTCGTAGCCGATGCCGAGCTCCGGGTGATCGACGGCGACGAACGAGATGTCGTTGATCTCGTGCACCACGTCCTGGCTGGGGTGGCCGGTGATCGCGGACTTGAACTTGCGGGGCAGGTTCGCCAGCGAGGGGTCCCCGATGAACCGCTCCTGGATCTGCTCGATCACCGGCGTCGGGTCGATGAGCTCATCGGTCGCGATGCCCGCCACCGGGCTGCCCAGGATGACGCGCGGGCAGTCGCCGCACGCCTCCGTGGTGGACAGGCCCACCGATTCGAGGCGGCGCCAGATCTCGGGGACGTTCTCGACCTCGATCCAGTGCAGCTGGATGTTCTGCCGGTCGGTGATGTCGGCCGAGTCGCGGCCGAAGTCCTTGCTGATCTGCGCGATGGTGCGAAGCTGCCGGGTGCTGAGGGCGCCGCCGTCGACCCGCACCCGCAGCATGAAGTAGCGGTCCTCGAGCTCGTGCGGCTCCAGGGTGGCCGTCCTGCCGCCGTCGATCCCGGGCTTGCGCTGCGTGTACAGGCCCCACCAGCGGAACCGGCCGTGCAGGTCGTCGTCCGTGATGGCGTCGAAGCCCTCGCGGGCATAGACCTGCTCGATGCGTTCGCGGACCTGGAGCGGGGCCGACTCCTGCTTGAACTCCTCGTTGTGGTTCAGCGGGGTGGTGCCGTCGATCTTCCACTGGCCGTTGGGGCGGGCCTGGCGGGCCGGGCGGGCCTTGGGTGCCGTGTCCGATGCGGTCGGGCGCGCGGAGGCGTGCTCGGGTGCCTGAGTCATGTGAATGTGATCCTTGTCCGTCGTTCGCTGGTCGGTCGGGGCGGCGTACGACGGCAGGAAGATCAGCCGTCCCGAGAGGGGCGTCGATCGCCGGCGTACGCCAGGAGACACAGGCACATTCGCGTGCCACGCATCGCTTCAGGGCGCATCGACCGGATCACGTCACCGACAGTAACCACCCGGGATGGCGTTCGTAATCCCCTTCTCACATCGTGGATACCGATGTGAACCATCGATGTCGTCGATGTCTCGTGCGTCACACCCGCGACGGCGGGGATAGGCTGCCGAGCATGGAGTTTCTCTACGACGTCTTCGTGTTCGTGCACTTCGCGAGTTGGGCTCTCGTCTTCGGGGGCACGATCGCGTCCATGCGCGGCCAGGCGCTCTACAAGGCAGTCTCGCACGGAGCCTGGGGCGCGCTGGTGGCCGGCGTCATCATGGTGGGTATCGGCGAGATGGCGTCGGTCGGCGCGTTCGAGGGCGATGACACCTCGATGGCCAAGATCGGCGTGAAGCTGGTCGTCGCTCTCGCGGTCGCGGTCACCGCCCAGATCGCGGTGCGCAAGGGCGAGAACGTCTCCCAGGGCCTCAAGGGCGCGGTCCTGGGCCTGACCCTGCTCAACATCCTGGTCGCGGTCTTCTGGCACTGACGGGCGGTTGCCTGCGGCGCATGAGGTTGCTTACGCCTGAGCCGCGTCAGGCGTAAGCAACCTCATGCCCGGCCAACCTCGTTGCTCGCCGCGACCTGTCAGCAGGTCGCCAGCAGCATCGGGGTCAGGAGTTCGTTGAGGTCGTACTGCGGGGCCTCGCCGCTGAGGTCGCGGGAGTTGACACCGAGGGTGATCTGCCGCTCACCGTCGGGCGAGGACCAGTTGATGCTGAGCGTGCCGAACGCGCCGCCGTCGTGCCCGTACAGGTATTCGCCCTCGTTGCACGGGTCCGGCACGCGGTAGACACCCAGCCCGTACTCGAGGGCGCCGTCGAACAGGGCTCCGCGCGGTGTGAGCATGTCCTCGGTGGTCTCCGGCGAGACGAGCCGGCCCGAGAAGAGCGCCTCGTTCAGCCGGTTGAGGTCCCGCGTGGTGGCCGTGGCCGCGCCGGCGCCCGCGAACATCGTCGGGTCCCACTCGTCCAGCGACTCCCAGCCGGCCTCCTCGCCGAAGTACGCCGCGCCCACCATGACCGGGCCGCGCACGCCCGGCTCGGTCGGGTAGTCGGCCCGCCACATCCCGGCGGGCAGGAAGACACGCCACTTCAACAGCTTGTCGAGCGGCCACCCCGTCTCCTCCTCGAGCATGAGCCCGAGCAGGACGTAGCCCGCGTTCGAGTAGTTCCCGTCGGTGCCGGGCTCGAACTCCCACGGCGTGGAGTCGATGGTGGTCAGGTGGTCGTCGATCGTGTACCGCTGCTCGAGCGCGTCGGCGAAGTCCTCCCACGACTCGGGGTCGGCCATGCGGTCGACAACCATCTGCTGGATGTGCAGCGACGGCGCCCCGGAGCGGTGGCTCATCAGTTGCTCGACGGTCACGACACTTCCGACCTCGGCCGGCAGCACCCCGGGCAGTACCTCCTCGACCGTGGTGTCGAGCGTCCACGTGCCCCGCTCGACCTCCTGCATCGCCAGCGTGGCCACCATGGTCTTGGTGTTGCTCGCCACGCGGAACTCGTCATACGTCCTGGCGCTGCGGTGCCCGCCGAACTCTCGGAGCCCGGCGGCGCCGGCCCAGCGCACGCCCGGTGCCTCGACCCGGGCCGTGGCGCCCAGGGCGCCGTCGGCGACGACGGCCGCGACCGCGTCGTCGAGGGTGCCGGTGACGTCGTCCGACGCCGGACCGCCGGGCGCGGTGCTCCGGGTCTGCGGGCCGGCCGTCCGGGCGTCCTGGATCCGCTTCGCCTCGGCGACCGCCTCGCTGAGCTCGGCGACGAGCAGTTCCCGCGCGTCCGCCTCCCCTGGCTCCGGCGCGTGCGCCGCAGGCACCTCCCGTTCCGTGGCCGACGCGACGACCGACGACGCCGGTGCTGCCGCCGCCACGCCCCCGGCGGGGATCGCCATGGCGAGCAGAGCCCCGGCGAATACTCGTGCACCGCGTCCGGAGCGGAGCGTCTTTGCTGATCGGGTCATGTTTCCTCCTTCGCTCACGACCATCGTCACGGCGGGCGGCGGCGGGGCGGATCCGCCGCCGGGAGGACATCATCGGAGGAGATCGGCACGGGAAGTTCCTCCCACGGGAGGAGCGGCATCCACCTTTCGGCCGCGCCCAGGCCGGGAGCGGGCATCCGTCGCCGCGCGCCGTTCTCCTAGGCGCGCGGGGACAGGATCGCGCGGGCCATCTCCGAGCGGTAGCGCTCCACGCCGAAGCGTTCTTGGGCGTCCTTCCGGCCCGCCGCGGCGAGCGTGGCCGCCCGCTCCGGGTCGTCCAGCAGCTCCGCGACCGCCCCGGCCAGGGCGGCGGGGTCGCCGGGTGGGACGCTCAGCCCGGTCTCGCCGTCGCGCACGATCTCGGCCAGGCCCTGCGTCCGGCTCACCACGAGGGGGCGCTCGGCCCGCAGCGCCTGGACGGCGACGTTCCCGAACGGCTCGACGCGCGAGGGCACGACGACGACGACGGCCCGGGCGAACCACTCCCACGGGTCCGCGTACCCGACGAAGTCGACGGCGCCGGCGAGGTCGGGCAAGGATGCTCGCGCCCGCAGTTCGTCCTCGAACCACTCGTAGCCGTCGAACGCCGTGCCGCACAGCGTCAGGCGGACGTCGCGGCCGTCCTGCCGCAGCCGGCCGACGGCCTCCAGCGCCACGTCGGTGCCCTTGCGCGGGGACAACCGCCCGACGAGGACGACCCGGGCACTGCCCGGCGTCGACGCCGGACCCGGCCCCGGACCGCCGTCGGGCCCCGGGACGCCGTTGTAGATGATCCGCGTCCGCCGCCGGAGCGGCGGTACCGCGCCGACGACGACGTCGCGCGCCGTCTCCGAGTTCACCACCACGTCCCGGGCCAGCAGGAGCGGCGCGTTGAGGCCGATGCGCACGAGGAGTGGCGCGTCGGCCTCCGCCTCGTGCACGTGGCACACGGGCGCAACACCGGCGAACCGGGAGATTCCGAGCCACGCGGGGATGGTCACCGTGTTCACCACCACCACGTGTGGCCGGTGACGTCGGACGATGCCTACCATGCGCGGGGTCGCACGCACGGTGTGCAGGAACAGCCCGATGACCCCGCGAGGGTTCAGGTGGGCCTTGCGCAGCACCGGCATGTCGACGATCTCGACGCCGGCGCCCGCGTTCCGCAGCTCCTCGACGAGCGGCCCGTGCTGCGGAAGCGCGACGACGACTTTCGCTCCGGCCTCCCTGAGGGCTGTGGCGGTCTCGACCAGCTGCAGGTCGGACCCGTACAACTCGGCGGAGGCGTGGGCGAGAAGGACCGTCGTCATGGCTGAACTGTGCCATCCCGCCACCGGGGCGTGCCTGCCGGGGCGGGGGCGACGGGCCGGACGGGCCGCGACACGCCAATCACGAAACGCGGGATATCGGATGAAATCGCGGGTGAACTTGCGATGAACGACAGGCAAGAGTGCACTTTCCGATTTACCGTGATCTCGGCCCCGGTCTTCGTCGGGGTCCCCTACCTCGCTCGGAGAACCGTGACAGGCACCGATTTCAGACGAATCTGAGGGGAAATCGCGCGTGACGACAGAGGCCGTGATGGCCAAGGCCCCAGCCACGTCCGACGGCGGCACAGCGCCCCGCGACCAGACCACACCCAGCTCCGTCTCCGCCGCTCCGGACAGCGTCCGGTCCGGTCCCGTCCGGTGGCAGTCGCGCCATCGCGTGCTGGTCAGGGTGACGGACGCGCTGGTCGTGGCGGGCGCGTCCGTGGCGGCATACGCCAGCTATCTCGCGCGCCCGGCCGGCGAGGTCGATCCGATGGCGGTGCCGGTACTCCTGTCAGCGGCGGTCGCCTGGCTGCTCGCCCTGCGCGCGAGCAAGGCGTACGACTGGCACCTCTTCGGTGGCGGGATGACCGAGTACCGGCGGGTGTTCGGGGCCACCTGGAAGACGTTCAGCATCGTGGCGATCGTCGCCTGGCTCGCGACGATCTCCGGCGTCCGGGACGTGGTGCTCGTGGCGTTCCCGCTGGGTGTCGTGGGCCTGCTCGCTGCGCGGTTCGCCTGGCGCCGCCGCATCCTCCACCTGCGCGAGCGGCGCGCGGCCTGCATGACCGAGGTCGTCGCCGTCGGCCACCGGATCCAGGTGTCCCGGCTCGTCGCTACCTTGGCCGACGCACCCGACCACGGGTTCCGCGTCGTCGGCGCGTGCGTGCCCGCCGACGAGGCCGACGTCGGCGAGCTGATCGACGGCGTGCCGGTGCTCGGCGACCCGGACCGCGCCGGTGAGATCGCCGAGCGCGTCGGTGCGGGTGCCGTGGTCGTGAGCAGCTCGCACGAGATCACGGCCGACGTCGTCCGCCGCCTGGGCTGGGCCCTCGAGGCGCGCGGCATCGACCTGATGCTCACGACCGAGCTCGCCGACGTGGCCCTGCCGCGGATCAGCGTGTCGCCGGTCCCGGGGATGTCGCTGCTGCATGTGGACCTGCCGCGGTTCACCGGTCCCAAGTACGTCGTGAAGCAGGTGATGGACGGCTCGCTGGCGCTGGTGCTGACCGTGCTGGCGGCGCCGTTGATCGGGATCCTCGCGCTGGCCGTCGCCCTCACGAGCCGTGGTTCGCCCTTCTACGTCTCCGAGCGCGTGGGGCGGGACGGCCGCATCTTCTCCATGGTCAAGCTCCGCACGATGCGCAAGGACGCCGACCGCCTCCTCCCCGCCCTGTCCGCGGCGGACGACGGCGCGGGCCTGCTGTTCAAGCTGCGCGAGGACCCGCGCGTCACCGCGATCGGACGCGTGCTGCGGCGCTACTCGCTCGACGAGCTGCCGCAGCTCTTCAACGTCCTCGCGGGCCACATGAGCCTGGTCGGCCCGCGCCCGCCCCTGCCCCACGAGGCCGCCGAGTACGAGGAACGGATGCGCCGCCGCCTGCTGGTCAAGCCGGGAATGACGGGCCTGTGGCAGGTCCGCGGCAGGTCTGATCTGTCGTGGGACGAGACGGTGCGCTGCGATGTGTACTACGCCGAGAACTGGACGCCGCAGCTCGACCTGCTCATCCTCGCGGACACCGCGCGCGCGGTGATCAGCGCCAAGGGCGCCTACTGAGTTGCGTTCAACAGGGCCTTGCACCCACCTATCGGGGCTCGGAAGGTCTGCGCGGCCCTGTTGAACGCCCCTCAGCAGCGGTCAGGGCCGCTGTAGCCGCATCGGGATGTGCGGGATGCCGTCCTCGAGGAACTCCTCGCCGTAGGGCGCGAATCCGAACGTGGCGTACCAGCCCGCGAGCGGCGACTGCGCGTCGAGCACGGCGTCGCGGCTGTCACCCGTCGCGTCGACGTGCGCCAGCGCGGCGCACATGACGTCGTCGGCGAGACGCCTGCCACGCGCGGAGCGGTCCAGGCAGACGCGGCCGATCCGCCAGACATCGCCGTCGTCCAGGAGACGTGCGGCGCCGAGGACGCGGCGTCCGGCGTCGTCCGCGGAGCCGAGGAGCAGCACGTGCGACGTCGTCGGCTCCAGGTCCCGGCCGTCCAGGTCCGGGTACGGGCAGTCCTGCTCCACCACGAACACGTCCTGGCGCAGCCGCCAGAGGTCGTAGGCCACGGCGGGCTCCAGCTTGTCGAACGGGGCGACGAGGATCTCCATGCGCCCATTGTCCGCTGCCCGAACTCGCCGCACTGCTGAGACCGACGAACCGGTCCCGGGCCGCCGGAACGGTTGCGAAGACCGAGGACGCGACGCAGGAGCGCCCGCAGGGCTGAGCCCGGCGGCTCCGGAAAACACTGTCAGACGAGGAACAGGCCGATGATCCACGTCGTGGCCGCGGCGAGGGCGCCCAGGAGCTGGATGCCGATCGTCATCGCGCTCGCCTGCAGGGCGGCCACGGTGGCGCGCCACGCGGTCACCTTGTCCCGGCGCCGGATCAGCTCCACCACGAAGACCGCGGCGGCGAAGAACAGGAACAGGCCCACCACCGGCACCACGAAGAAGCCGACCACTCCAGCGATGCCGCCGATCACGATGGTCGACGTCGGCACCTCCGACCGCTTCATGTGCCCGCCGGCCACGATGTACTGCAGCACCTCGGCCACCACGAGCAGCACCGCCGCGATCGCGAAGATCGTCCATGCCACCGGGCCCCCCGTGAGGAACGCCCACACCAGGATCGAGGCACCGACCAGGATGCTCCCCGGCAGCACCGGGACGACGATCCCGATGAGCCCCACCAGGATCGCAAGCCCGACGAGAGTCTCAGTCATGCCATCGAAATTGACGTCCACGCTGCGGTACTTCCTGTCCGTCGGAAATGTGACGGCCTGAGCGTACAGCGTTGTCCGGAGCCGCCGGGCTCACAGCGTTGTCCGGAGCCGCCGGGCTCAGCCCTGCGGGCGCTCGTGCCTCGCGTCCTCGGTCTTCGCACCCTTTCCGGCGGCCCGGGACCGGCTGAGCCGGTCTGTCAGGTGCGGAAACCTGGGCGCCTCATGGGGCCCGGAGTCGCTACAGCAGCCGGCGGGCCGCTGCCCAGCGGGTGAGTTCGTAGCGCGACGAGAGCTGGAGCTTGCGCAGTACCGCCGACACGTGGGTCTCGACCGTCTTGATCGAGATGAACAGCTCGCTCGCGACCTCCCGGTAGGAGTAGCCGCGGGCGATCAGCCGCATGACCTCCTGCTCGCGCTTGGAGAGGCGGTCCAGCTCGTCGTCGGCGACGGCGATGTCGGCGGCGCCCGTCCCGAACGCGTCCAGCACGAACCCGGCGAGCCTCGGCGAGAACACCGCGTCGCCGCCCGCGACCCGGACCACCGCGGCCGACAGCTCCGGGCCCGAGATGTTCTTGGTGACGTAGCCGCGAGCGCCGGACCGGATGACGGCGACCACGTCCTCGGCGGCGTCGGACACGGACAGCGCCAGGAACCGTACGGGCACTCCGTCGCCGTTCGGGCGGGCCACGTCCGCGCAGCGCTGGACCACCTCGGCGCCCCCGCCGCCGTTCCCGCCGGGCAGGTGCACGTCGAGCAGGACGACGGGTGGCCGTTTGTCGTGCACGACGGCGACCGCGGAGTCGACGTCGTCCGCCTCGCCCACGACGGCGACCCGCTCGTCGAGGGAGGCGCGCACGCCGGTGCGGAACAGGTGGTGGTCGTCGACGAGCACCACCGGTACGCGCGGGCGGGTCTGGTCGGCGGTCATGCGTTCTCCTCGGTCTTCGCGGTGGCGGTGTCCGGCGCGGCCGGCTGCGCCTCGTCGGTCCTGGTTCCGTTGCTCTTCGTCCCGTTGGTCCTGCCCCCGTTGCCCCGGGGCCTGTCCGACGGCGGTTCCCGGCGGGGCACGCGCATCCGTACCTCTGTGCCCCACCCGGGCCGACTCTGCACCTCGGCGACCCCGTCGCGGCGTCGGACACGCCCGAGGATCGACTCCCGGACGCCGAACCGGTCGGACGCGATCTCGTCGATGTCGAAGCCGTCGCCGCGGTCGCGGACGAAGGTCTCCACGGACTCCTCCCCCACCTCGAGGTAGACGGAGACGGGCGGGCGGCCGTGGGTGGCGGCGTTGACGAGCGCCTCGCGGGTGGCCTGGAGCAGGGCCGCGGTGTTCGGGGTGGGCACGCAGTCGCCCACTGCCACCGTGTCCACGGTCAGGGGTGCGAACGCGTCCTCGACCTGACCGACGAGATCTCGCAGTTCCGCGGCGACGGACTCGCCGGGCGAGGGCCGGTCGTCGTAGAGCCACTCGCGCAGCTCGCGTTCCTGGGCGCGGGCCATGCGGGAGACGGACTCGGAGTCGTCTGCTCGGGCGCGGATGAGGGCGAGGGTCTGAAGCACGGAGTCGTGCAGGTGGGCGGCGATGTCGGCGCGCTCGGCCTCGCGGGCACGGGCGGCGCGCTCGTCGCCGAGCTCGCGGACGAGCTTGAGCCACCACGGTGCGAGCACGAGGATCACGCCGGCGACCACCGCGACCGAGGCGACGGTGGCCTGCACCATCGTGCTGATCGATGCTTCCTGCCCGACCAGCATCAGCACGCCGACGATGGTCAGCAGGATCCCGCCGACCAGGCGCAGCATCCCGGCTCGCGTCCGCGGGCTGTCGCCCAGCCATCGCCCGCGCGACGTGCCGTCGAGCTGGCTCCAGGCGAGGGCGATACCGCCCAGCACGATCAGCGCGGGCAGCAGCCAGGACGCCCAGAGGTCCCAGCCGGCCTGGACCGCGAGGAGGAGTGCGGCGCCGCTGAGCAGCACCACGCCGATGGTGATGTCCCGGGTGTTCAGGCGTGTGACCGGGCCGGAGAGGCGCAGGCGGTCGGTCAGGGAACGGGCCGCGGCGTCGTCGTCGCCCGGCTCCTCCACGGCGGCGAGGCGTGGTGCGATGCGACGGCGTGCGGGGTCGACGTCGATGTCGGTGTCGGCAACGGGCTCCGGGCGGCCCGGAGCCACGGTCACCCACCAGAACAGGTAGGCGATGACGCCGGCGCCGTTCAACAGCGTGGTCAGCACGAAGAGCACCCGGATCAGCCAGACGGGCATGCCCAGGTGCGCGGCGAGCCCCGCGGCCACGCCCGCGACCCAGCGGCCCTCGCGGGGGCGCCGCAGGGTGAGGCGGGCGGGCGCGGTCGGCGCCGGGCTCCCGGCCGGGCCGGCGGGCGGTGGGCCCGCCGTCGGTGGTGCTTGGTTCGTCACACCACGATCGTGGCATGTCGCGGCTCCCCTGAGGAGCCATGGACGGGGATCTCAGGGTCCGGGGGACGCCGAACCAGGGTCGGTTCAGGGCAGCACCCGATCCATATCGCGCGGCCCGTCGACGAGCATGGAGTCATGACCACAGACCCGACCGCAGGCGAGGGGCCGACGCCACCGGGCGAGCCCGAACCGAGCGCGCAGCAGACATCGTTCGCGGAGCAGGCCCCGCCGCAGCAACCGCCCGGAGCCCAGCCCCGTCCGGCTGGTTCCGGCTTCTTCGACTCGATCCGCCGCACCGGCCTCTACCGCGCCGACCGGCGCTGGGTCGGCGGCGTCGCGTCCGGCGTGGCCGCCCGCCTGGGCTGGGACCCCCTGCTGGTCCGGGGCCTGTTCGTCATCACCTTCTTCCTGGGCGGCATCGGTCTCATCGCGTACGGCCTCGGGTGGGCGCTGCTGCCGGAGCAGTCCGACGGCCGCATCCATCTCGAGCAGGCGATCCGCGGCAACTTCGACGTCGCGCTCCTCGGTGCGGCCGTGCTCTTCCTCTTCGGATTCGCGTGGGGCGGCCCGTGGGACTGGGGCTTCTTCGGTAACTCGGAGTGGATCGCGGGGCTGTTCTGGATCGCCGTCGTCGTCGGGATCGTCTACCTGCTGGTCCAGGCAGTACGGCGGCGACCCTCGACCGAGGGGGAGCCGCACGCGCAGCCGTACCCCGGCCCGCAGCAGTACGCGGCGGGGCAGCCGTACGCCGGGCAGTCGTATGCCGGGCAGCCGTACGCCGGAACGACGACGACGGCGGCGGCCGCCCAGCCCGGCCGGGGCGGCACGACGGCTCCGGCGCCGCCCGCGAGCGGCCCCGCGGGGCCTGGTCCGGCGACGCCTCCGGTGGCCAACGGGGCCGTCGGCCTGCACGACCGCCCGGCCGCGCCGTCGGGCACCGCGCCGACGGCCCCTTATGGCGGTGCGCCCCATCCGCCGTACGCGGCGCCTCCCACGCCGTATGCCGGCGCGCCCTACGCGCAACCGGTCCCGCCTCGGCGCAAGGGCGGCGGCGCGGGGATCGTCTTCGGCCTGATCCTGCTGACCGGTGCGGTGCTCCTGTTCGACGCGCTGGTCCTGGGCGGCAGGATCCCGTACCTGTCCACGGACGAGGCGGGGATCTGGGGCGCCTGGGTCGGGACCTCGCTGCTGATCGTCGGCGTCGCGATCGTCGTCGCCGGGCTCCGCGGCCGTTCGAGCGGCGGCCTGGGAGCGCTCGCGATCGTGGGCCTGATCCTGGGCATCCCGACGCTCTGGTGGGTACAGGAGGACGTCTCCGGCCACGTCGACGACGGCCGCGCGATCGTCGGCGAGGTCTTCGACTTCGACGGCCGCGTGGACGGCTACGAGCCCGGCACCCCCATCGCCGACGGCACGTTCTCGCCGAACCGGATCGCCGAGGCCGAGCGCGGCTACTCGGTCAGCTGGGGCGACCCCACCATCGACCTGACCGAGCTCGATCTGTCCGATGTCGACCCGGGCGATCCGGTCGAGGTACCCATCGCGGTCGGCGCGGGAGCCGCGACCGTCATCGTGCCCGCGGACGTCGCCGTCGAACTCGACGGCCTGATCTCGGCCGGAGAAGTGGAGTGGTTCGTGGACGGTGACGAACGAGCCTACAGCGGTATCGACGACCAGCGGGTCGAGATCGCCAGCGACGAGGTCGACGACGACGGGGCCACGCTCCGCCTGGTCGTCGAGGTCTCCGCGGGCGGTCTCGTCATCGAGGAGGAAAAGTGAGCGAGAACAAGCACGAGCCCGATGAGGCCCGAGAGAACGAGACCCGTTCGGCCGGTGCGCCGGAGGGTGCCGTGGCCGGCGACGTCGCGGACACCACCGAGGTGATCGAGAACCTCCCGACCCCGGACCCCGAGTCCACCGACGAGGCCGCCGGCCCGGTGGAGCCGGCGACGGCTACCGGACCGGGTGCCGGACCGGGCGCCGAGCCGGGTGCCGAGCCGGCAGGTTCGGCCGGGCCGCCGGAGCGATCGGTGCCGGAGACGGAGGAGATCGGGATCGGCCGGAACGGCGACCCGGCGGCAGCGGGCGGCTCCGGCGTGGACCCGGCGGACGTTCCGCCGGGCCAGCCGGCCTCTGTCCACCACGGCGCGCCGGGCCAGGCATCCGGGCAGGGCGCTCCGCCCGCGACCGCGGTTCAGACCGTGCAGCACCCGAACGTCCCCCCGCGGCCCGCACCGCCACAGGGCCCGCGCGTCGGGACCGTCGTCTGGGGACTGGTGGTCCTCGCGATCGGACTGGGCGTGCTCGCCGCCTCGGCGGGCGCCCGCATCGACGTCAGCCTCGCGGCGATCCTGCTGCTCGGCGGCGCCGGCGTGGCCCTGGTCGCGGGCTCGATCGTCTCGAGCTTCCGCAGGCGCGGCGAGCCGTAGCAGTTGCCGCGAGCCATGAGGCTGCTTACGCCTGACACGGCTCAGGCGTAAGCAGCCTCATGGTCCGTCGACGGACCCGCCCTCAGGTCACCAGCCGCTCCCACGTCAGGGCCACCACTACGCCCAGGAGCATGAACGGGCCGAACGGGATGTACGACTTGCGGCCCGCCAGGCGGAACAGCAGGAGGGCCACGGCGACGACACCGCCCACCGCATAGGGCGCGACCGCCCCCAGCAGGAACGCGTCCCAGCCCCACCAGGCAGTGACCGCGCCGAGGACGCCGGCCAGCTTCACGTCCCCCAGCCCGATCCCGCCGGCGAAGATCAGCCACATCAGCAGGTAGAAGCCCGCGTGTGCGGCGAACCCCAGGGCCGCCCGCCCGAGCGCCTCCCAGGATGGTCCTCCGGTGAGGGCACCCGCCACTGCGGCGAGGATCAGGAGCCCGCCCACCACCGCCGTCGTCGGGTACACGATCGCGTTCGGCAGGCGATGCGTCCGCGCGTCGATGACCCCGAGCGCGGCGCCGGCCACGGCGAGGACGACGACGGCCGGCGTGGCCCACGAGGCCCCTCCCGCCCACACCGCCCACACGACGGCCAGGACGGCGACCACGACCACGGACCGCGCGAACGGCCGCACCTCTCCGACGATCCTGGTGGACAGCGAACCGGCCGGGAGCGCCGGGCGGGTTTCGGACTCAGTCACGGAACGAGCGTAGACACGTCACGCCGAATCGCACGCCCATCACGCAAACGGATGCCGAATCGCACGTTGAATCGTTTTGATCGCGCGTTTGCACGATTCAACCTGCGGTTCCACCGCGGCTGTCGGAGCGGGCCTGCGGTTCGGTGGCGCGGAGTACACGAGGTCTTCATCGCACGAGGGCCAGCTCAATCGCACGGGCGTACGCCCGCTCCGTCGCCGCGAGGACCCCGGGCCAGGCGTAGGCGGCCAGGCGGGTGTCGTCGCGCGAGCGCTCCAGGAGCCGGTGCAGCAGGTCGCCGTCCGTCGCAAGCCGGACGAGGGCGCGCGCCAGGGCGGCGTCGTCGGGCACGATCAGGCCGTCGACGCCGCTTGATACCCGCTCCGCCACGCCCGACCCGGCCCGCGTCAGCACCGCGAGGCCGGCGGCCTGCGCCTCAAGCGCCGCGATGCCGAACGCCTCCGCCACCGCGGGCGCGGCGAACACGTCGGCGCCGGCGTAGAGCTCGCGCAGGCCGTCGGCGCCGAGGGCGCCGGGCAGCGAGACGACGTCGGACAGCCCGTGCTCGACGACGAACCTCCGGGCGCGCGTGAGCTCGGCCCCGTCGCCGGCGAGCGTGACCCGGAGACGGCCACGGGCGAGCACCTCGTACGCCCGGGCCGCCGACGCCAGCAGCGGCAGCATCCGCTTGCGCGGCGCGAATCGCCCCGCCGAGACCAGGTGAAGGCCGCTGGTCCGGAAGCCCTCGAACGGTGATCCACCCGGTGCCGCCCCCGGCCCGGAGCCACCAGCAGGCCCGACGGTTCCGGTCTCGTGGACGTTCCCGGTTCCGCCGGCAGCCCCGGGCTCTCCCGCGTTCCTGGTTCCCTCGGTGTCCCGGGAGTGCCTTCCTTCGGCGTCCCGGTGGCGCACGGGCCGCCATTCCGCCAGGTCGAGCCCGTTCGGCAGCACCAGCACCTCGCCGCGCGTCCCGACGATCCGTCGCAGCGGCGCCGCCGTCAGTTCACTCACCGCGGACCACTGCACTGGCCATCGCGACCACCGGGTCATCGCGTCGGCGGCGGCGAAGGCCCGCCACGCCGGGCCCCACACGCTGTGCACGGTCAGCACGGCGGGCAGGCCGAGCCGGGTGATCGGGCCGAGCGCGGCCTGGACGGTGGGCGCGAGGACACCCATGTGCAGGTGCACGACGTCGGGCCGCGCCCCGCTCGCCATCGCCATCCGCAGCCGCCGCACCACGTGCGACGTCGAGCGCGGGTGGATCGGCCAGCCACCGGGAACACGCGCGGCGATGCGGTGCACGGTCACGTCGGGCACCGCGGCGGCAGAACCGGCCACGTCGTCGCGGGCGCCGTCGGCATCGGAGTCGGAACCCGAGTCATCGACACCGGAGCCGACAGCAGCGGAATCGAAGGCCCCCAGGCGTTCCACGGCCGTCGTCACCCCGCGCTCGCCCGGCGCCCCCGGCGTCGTGGTGATCACCTCGACCTCGTGCCCGGCCGCGGCTTGCCGCGCGGCAAGCCGCGCCACCTGCGCCTCCATCCCGCCCATCAACGGCGCGAACGTATCGGAGACGTGCACGATCCGCACGGCGCGCACCCGGGTCCGGGAACTACTTCGCGGGCGGGTAGAGCGCCTGGACGTCGAGCTCTATCGGGAACGGGCGGTCCACCTTCAGGGTGTCGCGGAAGATCCCCGTGGGGACATAGGCGCTGGTCATGTCGTCCAGCTCGTAGACGTGGACCGTGGTGACCGGCCCGCCGTCCCGCACTTCGCCCTCGACTCGCCAGAAATGGCCTATCCCTGCCTCGGCGTACTTGTGGGGCTTGACTGTCTTGTCACGGTGGTCGGACTCGGGGGAGACGACCTCGACCGCCAAGAGGATGTCCTGCGCGTCGTACCAGGTCACATCCCAATCGACCGCGCGACTGGACACGATCACGTCAGGCTCGGGTCGGTTGCGGTCGTCGAGGCGAACGGTCATCTCGCTGTCGACGACCAGGCCCTCCGGCGCCTGCTCCATGAGGAAGCTTCGGAGGTAGAAGATGGCGTCGCTGTGCCAGCGACGCTGTGGGGACATCATGAAGACCAGGGCTCCGTCGATCAGTTCGGTGTGGCGGGGAGCGTCCGGCAGGCCGTCCAGGTCCTCGGCAAGCCAGCCCTCCTCACGAGGAGGGCGCATCCAGTCAGGGAGCTCGGCCATGGCACCACCGTAGCAACGTGCGACGCGCACGCCATGAGCCGTCCTGAGTCCTCCAGATCGCATGTCGAGAGGTTAACAGGTCCAGTTGAGTCGCGCCCGCGGAGCGAGAAATGCGCAGCATGCCCAGCGCCCAGGGCATGACGATCCGCGAAGCGAGGCCGGGGAGTTGAGGATGTCCGTTCTGGGATGGTGCCCCCGTAGCGAGGAACGAGCGCAGGGGGTATCTCTTCCCAGAACGGACATCCTCAACTCCCCGGCCGCCTCCGGGCAGCGGACGAGCCGCCGCTCACTCCCACTCGATGGTGCCCGGCGGCTTGCTCGTCACATCCAGGGTGACGCGGTTGATCTCCCGCACCTCGTTGGTGATCCGCGTCGAGATGACCGACAGCACGTCGTACGGCAGGCGCGTCCAGTCGGCCGTCATCGCGTCCTCGGAGCTCACCGGGCGCAGCACGATCGGGTGGCCGTAGGTGCGGCCGTCGCCCTGCACGCCCACGCTCCGCACGTCGGCGAGCAGCACCACGGGGCACTGCCAGATCTCGCCGTCGAGCCCGGCCCTGGTCAGTTCCTCGCGCGCGATCGCGTCGGCGCGGCGCAGGATCTCCAGGTTGTGCTCGGTCACCTCACCCACGATGCGGATACCGAGCCCCGGCCCCGGGAACGGCTGCCGCGACACGATCTCCTCCGGCACGCCGAGTTCGCGGCCCACGGCCCGGACCTCGTCCTTGAACAGCGTCCGGAGCGGCTCGACCAGGGAGAATGTCAGGTCCTCGGGCAGCCCGCCCACGTTGTGGTGCGACTTGATGTTGGCCGCGCCCTCGCCGCCGCCGGACTCCACGACGTCCGGGTACAGCGTGCCCTGGACCAGGAACTTTACTTCCTCGCCGTGCGCGCCGGCGGCGGCGACGATGTCCCGCTGTGCGTCCTCGAAGACACGGATGAACTCGCGCCCGATGATCTTGCGCTTCCGCTCCGGGTCGGTCACGCCCGCGAGCGCCGCGAGGAACCGCTCCTTCTCGTGCCGGATGACGAGGTTCACGCCGGTCGCGGCGACGAAGTCGCGTTCGATCTGCTCGACCTCGCCGGCGCGCATGAGGCCGTGGTCCACGTGCACGCAGGTGAGCTGGTCGCCCACAGCCTTCTGCACGAGGGCCGCCGCGACGGCGGAGTCGACCCCGCCGGACAGCGCGCAGATCACTCGTGCGTCGCCGACCTGGGCCCGGATGGCCTCGACCTGCTCGGCCACGACGTTGTCGGCGGTCCAGTCGGGGGCCAACCCGGCGCCGTCGTACAGGAAGCGCTCGAGGACGGCCTGGCCGTGTTCGGAGTGCTTGACCTCGGGGTGCCACTGCACGCCGAAGAGGCGCCGTTCGCGGTGCTCGAACGCGGCGACGGGGGCGCCGACGCTGGTGGCGAGGACCTCGAAGCCCGGAGGCGCGGCTCGCACGGAGTCGCCGTGGCTCATCCAGGTGACCTGGTGGGCGGGGGTGCCGTCGAGCAGCACGCCCGCGGCGCAGACGTCGACGTCGGTCCCGCCGAACTCGCTGAGCCCTGTCTTGGCGACCTCGCCGCCGAGGGCCTGTGCCATGGCCTGGAAGCCGTAGCAGATGCCCATGACGGGCACGCCGACGTCGAACAGCTTGGGGTCGACGGCGGGTGCGCCGTCGGCGTAGACCGACGACGGTCCGCCGGACAGGATGATCGCCGCCGGGTCCTTGGCGAGTATCTCGCCGACGGTGGCCGTGTGCGGCACGACCTCCGAGTACACCTTCGCCTCGCGCACGCGGCGTGCGATGAGCTGGGCGTACTGGGCGCCGAAGTCGACCACCAGCACGGGGCGGTGCTGGCGCGGTTCGGCGAGGGGCTGGTTGGCGGCGGACGTCGTCACCCGAAGATTCTATGTGTCCGACGGCGGTGCGCGGGCGCCCTGCAGCGGTGCGGGACCGGTCGTTCCGCCGACCTCGTGCCCGGCGGAGCATCGGCGTCGGCCTACTAGGCTCGCCGTGTGAGCACCGCCGAGTCCGAGAGCCCGTCCGTCCCCTCCGCCGAGGCCGCCGGCACCGCGATCCGCAAGGCGCGCGGCGCGCTGACGCGATATCGCGTCCTGGCGATCGTGACCGCCGTGATGTTGCTGGTCCTCGTGGTGGAGATGGGGATCAAGTACGTCCTGGGCGCGGTCGTGGACGTCGACCCGGTCATGCCGTTCATCGCGTGGGTGCCGTTCGCGCACGGGTGGATCTACGTGGTCTACCTCGTCACGGTGGCGGACCTGTGGTCAAAGATGCGCTGGGGCTTCGGGCGGCTGGTGACGATGGTGCTGGCGGGTGTCGTGCCGGTGATGTCGTTCGTGCTGGAGCGCAAGATCCACGCCGAGGCGGAGGCGAAGCTCGCCGCGCTCGAGGAGCGTTTCGGGGTCTGAACGTCCGGACGCGGCACCCATGTCCGTCACATCCCTCTCATTTCCATCTCAAGACCGTAACGATAGTTGACCTCAATCGCCAAGGTTTGGAAAGATAGTTCCACATGGAACTTCACCCGGAATCAGGGGGCGGTTATGGGTGAGACGACTTTCCTCTATCTGTCTGTCGCCACGCTCGTGCTGGCGATCCCGGCGATCATCCTGGTCTCGGTCGCGACCGTGGCATCAGGTTTCTCGGGCCTCCTGAGACTGGGCTTCGGAGCCCTCCGGGCAGGCCTCATCCCGGAGCATCGATACGTCCGTGACCATGGCATAGACCAGCTTTCTGCAGTTCGGGGCGTCGCCGGTGCCGTCCTGCTGACCACCGCGGAGCTGATGCGGTCCAGGGCCCTTCCGACCAAGCTCCCGGCCCCGATCCCGGACACGGGACTGCCGTCCTGGATCGGCATCCTGGCTCACGGGACCCTCTGGGCGGTGAGCTCCCTCGCGGCCGTCGCGCTGTTGATCTCGCTTGGCTCACTCTTCATGTACAAGCGGCAAATTCGTTACCCACCACCCATTACACCGGAAGACGGCCGGGCCCGCTCGGTCCTCTCCCCCTTCCTTCCCCTGCGCGCCCCGGCGACGCTCGCGGTCATCAGCATCCTGACGGTCGCCTACGTCATGGTCCTGCCCCCGCTGTGGCCGGAGGGCGGCGCCGAGCTGCCCGAGGCGCAGACTCCGGAGGTCGGGTCGCTCCTGCTGCTGGCCGTCCTCATGATCCTCGGGATCATCGGGCTGATCCTGCTCGTCGGCGTCGTCACCGTCGGGCTGCCGCTGGCCATCACCTTTCACTCCCGTGGCGCCGACGGCCACCCCACACTCCCGGCGCTCTGGTCGCTCGCCCTGGCCGGGCTCTACGCGATGCAGCGCGGGCCGGAGTGGTTCGCCGTGGCGTCCGACGCGGTGGCCGGCGGCGGTTCCGGCACCCTGCCGGGCGGAGCCACCGGCGAGTACCTCGTCACGGCCGCGATGCCCGGCTTCACGGCCATGCTGATCATCGTCATGATCTCGGTGTGGGAGCTGATCCGGCTGCACGTCGTGCACGGCATCGACCCGTGGACCCCCACCGCCGTCCTGACCCCGCCACGCGGCCCCGAGACCGACAACCCGCTCGTCGCCGACCCGCAGGCAGTTCCCGGCCTGCGCCCGGACAACCCGCGGAAGTCCGGTGTGGCTCGGATTCCGAGCTACCTCACGAGGAAGCTGCGGCAGGTCGGCCAGACGGTGAAGGGGTAGCGGGCCGGCTGTCGAGCGGTCGGCTCCTTGTCATTGCGGTCGGTCCCCCAAGAGACCGACCGCAATGACAGCGGACCGACCACACACCCACCTGTGCGCGGACAGGCTGTCGGACCGCCGCGGCGCTTTGGTTGAATGCTTGCGTGACCACACACCCGTTCGATGCCATCACCGCCGACCAGCTCCGCGACGCCGGCAGCATGAAGTGGACCGCCTTCCCCGGCACGATCGGGGCGTGGGTGGCCGAGATGGACTTCGGCACGTCGCCCGAAGTCACCAGGGCCCTGCACGAGGCCGTCGACCGCGCCGCGTTCGGGTACCTGCCGAAGGCCCTGGTCACCGAGATGTCCGAGGCGTATACCCGGTTCGCCGCGGACCGCTACGGCTGGGACGTGGACCCGGCCCGCGTCCGCCCGGTGTCCGACGTGCTCACCGCGCTCGAGGCCGTCATCACCCACTACTCGCGCCCGGGCTCGCCGATCATCCTGCCCACCCCGGCCTACATGCCGTTCCTCACCCTGCCGGGCACCCTGGGCCGCGACATCATCCAGGTCCCGATGGCAGTCACCGACACCCCCGAGGGCCCGCACCACAGCTACGACCTCGACGCGCTCGACGCCGCGTTCGCCGCCGGCGGTCACCTCCTGGTGCTGTGCAACCCGCACAACCCGGTCGGCCGCGTCCTCACGCCGGACGAGATGCACGCGATCACCGAGGTCGTGGACCGCCACGACGGCCGGGTCTTCGCCGACGAGATCCACGCGCCGCTGACGTTCGCCCCGCACCGCCATGTCCCCTACGCCTCGCTGTCCGAGACGGCGGCCGGCCACACCGTCACGGCCACCTCGGCGTCGAAGGCGTGGAACCTGCCCGGCCTGAAGTGCGCGCAGCTCGTGCTGTCGAACGGCGCGGACGTCAGGACCTGGAACGAGGTGGGCCACCACGCCGAGATGCAGGCCGCGACCCTCGGCGTCGTCGCAGCCACGGCCGCCTACGACCGCTCCCGCGACTGGCTCGACGACACCCGCGCCTACCTCCAGGGCAACTTCCGCACACTCGTCGACGGCGTCGCCGAGCACCTCCCGGACGTGACCGTCACCCCGCTGGAGGGCACCTATCTGTCGTGGCTGGACTGCCGCAAGCTGGACCTCGGCGACGCGGCGTCCCCGGCAGCGTTCTTCCGCGACCGCGCCGGCGTCACGACGACCGACGGCGCCCTGTGCGGCGAGGCGGGCCAGGGCTTCGTCCGCCTCAACCTGGCCACCCCGCGCCCCATCCTCCGGGAGGCCCTGACCAGGATGGGCACGGCGGTCGCGCAGGGCTGACGCACCGCGCCCCGTCACCTCGACCCACCGGCCCGCGGGACAGGGATCGCCGGCCCCGACGCCGGGACGTCGAGCAGGCGGAGGTACCGGACGGCAACGGCGGCGATCCAGCCGAGACTGATGCTCAGATTGATCCGCTGCCACAGCCCGTGAAAGGTGCCTGACGCGGAGTCCATGTCGTACGCCCCCGCCGCAATCGCGAACGTCGCCGGAATCGCCACGGCCGTGACGACGGAGTACCACATCCACGGTCGCCCGCCCGGGCAGAGCAACCGGACACTCCGCCCGACTTCGCGACGGAGACCCCCACGCTCATGGCCGCCATCACCAAGGGCGGTTCGCCCGACGGCCCGGCTGCCTTCGAGGACGGCATCGCCCTGCTCCTCGACGGCATCGAAGCCGGTCGCTGACCAAGGAGCCCGTCACCTTCCACCTGCCCGTGCGCAATGTGCGCGTGCGCCGGAGTCCCGCTCGACAGGACACATAGAGACCGCGAACGTAGGATGTCGGAAGTTTCAGCGAGGTGCGCAGGGCGTACCTCGCTGCTGCTATTCCACCAACAACACACGGGAGAAGTCCTTGGCCTTCCACGGGACCCCAGACAGCGGAGCCGCCTCCGCGAGCGCGCTCGCCGGCTGCCAGGTGTTCGTCGACGAGACCAAGGTCAGGGGGTTCGTGCTCGTCGCGGCCTTCGTAGCACCGCATGAAGTCCATCGCCTTCGAGCGGCCTTGCGCGTTCACCGCAAGCCCGGCCAGCGCAGCTTGCACTTCAAGTCGGAGAGACCTGCGGTACGCGAGGCCGTGATGAGGACACTCGCAGCGCATGGAGTGACTGCCGTGCTCTTTCGCGCGGAAATGAAGAAGGGCTCGCCGCCACGTGGAGCCTGTATCCGTGCTCTCGCGCGATACGTACGGGATCGTGAGTGTCGGTCTGTGGTCTTGGACATGGACGAAAGCGTGGCAGTGCTCGACCGCCGCATCCTCAACCAGGAGCTACGCAAGACCGAAGTGCGTTATGACCACATGCACCGCCATGAGGAGCCGCTGCTCTGGGCAGCAGACGCTGTCGCGTGGGCCTGGCAGCGCGGCGGCCCGTGGCAAGCGGCCGCCAAGGGCCTGATCGCAGAAGTCATCGAGACGCCGCTCTGACGCGACTGAGTCCGGACAGCGCGAAGCCCGGGCTACCAACCGTCCGGAAGGCCCCCGGGCTCACTTCTCAGGGCTATTGCCCCTCGCATGAACCACCGTACATCGGATCCGGGAAAGTGCAAGGTGGCCTTGACGTCCTGGGCGAAGGGGTCAACTTGCACCGTCAGCAGCCGCTGGAAGAAGCCCCGGCCTCACGCCGCCGGCAGCCCCGCGATGCCCGTGTCCGGGTCCGTGGCCCGGCCGCCGCGCTTGCCGCCCGCCATCTCGTCGCGGACGAGCGAACACCCACCACTGCAGCGCGTAGAACGCATTCTGCAGGTTGACGCCCGTACCGCCCTCGATCATGGGGCGGGGAATCGAGGCGGAGCTCACGCGACAACGGGCAGCCGTCGGCGCTACCGGTGCGACCCGTGTCGATCGGTCGTGCCGAGCTTCTGAAGCAGGATGGTCAGCGCGGGAACTTCCATCCTTGTAGGTCCGGACCAGACCCGACCCGCCTCACCCACGGAGAACCACCCCTGAACTATTCGCTGCGGAGGCCTTCCACCGGGGAAAGCTGCGCGGCGCGCATGGCGGGGTAGACACCTGCAAGGATGCCGACCAGGACCGAGAGCCCGATGCCAACGCCGGCTGCGATCCAGTCTGGGTACGGTGGCGTTCGTTGAGCGGTTCCGTAGATGACGACGACGATCAGACCCAGGAATGCGCCCGCAGTCCCGCCGCCCAGGCCCAGGATCCCAGCCTCCAGCATGAACTGAGTGCGGATCTGCGCCGCGCGTGCCCCCACCGCGCGCCGCAGCGCAATCTCGGAACGGCGTTCCAACACGGCGATGATCATCGTGTTCACGATCCCGATCGCGCCGACCAACAGAGCCACGGCCGCCAACCCGAGCGCGAGCTGCTGGAACGTCGTGTCCACGACCTTCTGCGCCTCGGCGAGCTGCGAGGGTGGCGACACGCTCACCGCACGCGGCATCGCCGGATTGGCAGTGTCATCGAGCACCTCGGTCACCGCGTCCACCGTCCCGGACCTGGCCCGCACGTAGATCGTGCTGATCTCCAGGCTGGGATCCTGGTCCAGGATCCACTCCTCACCGAGCAGCGCCGCCGAATCCGCCTGTGGCACGAGGCCGGAGGGCTCCAGTACACCGATCACGGCATACCAGGTGTCGTCGATCCAGATCCGCTGCCCTACCTCTGTCACACCCAGATGTTCCGCGGCCCGCGCCCCAAGCACGGTCGTGGGAAGCGACGCCGATGCGGCATCGAACCAGCTCCCTCGCGCCACGGTCAGATCCATCGCGTTGGCCAGTTCAGGCTGCACGGCAATAGCCGACAACCCGCCACCCATCGTCTCGGGCACGTACTCGTTGCGGAACACCCCAACCTCCCCGAGGTTCCGCACCGCGGCGGCACCGAGCACAGGCCCCACCCGCTGGATCATCTCCGGCGCAGTCTCCGGCAACGGCACCGGCTGCCGATCCGGCCCCGTCCCGGGAGCTACCAAGAGCACGTTCGACCCCATCGCCTCCAACTCAGCACGCAGCGCGGCCTCATTCGTCGCGGTGATCCCCATAATCGCCACCAACGTCGCGATACCAATCCCGATCCCCAACATCGACAGCAAAGACCGCGATGGACGAGACCGCGGCCCGAGCATTGCCGTCGCGAACGTGTCACGCAGATCAAGCCGAGCCATCACGCCTCCCCACGGCCAGCAGGGAGTTCTCATCCGACTCGATGCGCCCGTCACGAATCTTGATCCGACGCCGGAAACCCGCCGCAATGTTCTCGTCATGCGTGATCACCACAAGTGCGACATCGTCCAGGCGACGGAACAGCGTCATGATTGACCGTCCTGTGGTCTGGTCCAACGCTCCGGTCGGCTCGTCAGCAAGCACGACGGCGGGCCGATGTGCGATAGCGCGCGCGATCGCGACGCGCTGCTGTTCACCACCGGACAGCTGCGTGGGGCGGTGGTCGAGCCGCTCGGCCAGCCCGACCCTTTCCAACGCTTCGGTAGCCCGACGACGGCGTTCGGCGCGTGCCAACCCTGAGTACAACATCCCGAGTTCTACGTTGCCCACCGCATCCACGTGCGGCAACAGATGGAACTGCTGGAATACGAAACCCAACGAGCGGGACCGCAGCTCAGACCGCTCACCGTCGGACATCGCGCCCGTCGAGCGATCATCGACCAGCACATCACCCATCGTGGGCTGATCCAGCGTGCCGAGGATCGACAGCATCGTCGACTTCCCGGAACCAGACGGCCCCACGATCGCAGCATGCTCGCCGTGCCCGACTGAAATGGACACATCCTTCAGGACCGTGAGGTCACCCGAGCCGGTCATGTATGTCTTGGACACCCCACGCAGCTCGATCGCGGGGCGTGTCGCATCCGGGTTCACGGAATCAGCACCTCGTCACCCTCATCCAACTGCGCGCTCGTGACCTGGACCTTCGCCTCAGCCACCAGGCCAACCTCGACCGGGACGAGCGTGCCGCTACCCGGCAACGAATCTGGCATCACCTTCTCCACCGCGTAGCCGCCCTCGGCCAACGCGACCAAAGCCGTCACCGGCACGATCAACGCGTCCTCGACACTGTCCATCGTCACCTCGATCCGGACCGCCGCACCAACGCTTCCCGACAGCTTGTCCTGATCCTCGATCTCCACCACCACCGTCGCCGACTCCGCCGACTCCCCCTCGCCGCCACCAGCACCATCGACCGCGCCGTCACCGGATCCGCTATCCGGATGAGATCCGTCGGTGGAGACGATCTTGCCCGGCAGTTCCTGCCCATCCGGCAGCGTGACCGTCACCGAATCGCCCACCGACAAGGATGCCTGCTGCGAACGGGTGACCTCCGCCTCCGCGCTGATCGTCGCACCCGTCCACCGCAACACCTCACCCGACGCCGGGTCGCCAACCCGCACCGGAACCGACGCCACACGGATCTGCGAGGAGTCCACGATGACTACGTCCGCCGGTGACACGAACTCGGCGCGTGCGACCGTGAAATCCCGCGCGGCCTCAGACACCTTCTTCTTCGCATCCTTGACCGCCGCCGCGAGGCTCGCGAGATCGGGGGCCTCCTCGGTTGCGCCCGCGCCGTCGCTCTCCCCGGTAGGTTCTGGTGACGATGAGCCGCCCTCGTGGGCAGCGGTGAGGGCCTTCTTCGCGTCCTCCAGCCCCGAAACCTCCGTGTCATACGCTTCCTGCGCGGCCTCGACGCGCTTCTTGCCCTCACTCGTCCTCGACGGCGGCTCATATCCCGCCGACTCGAACAACTTCGCCAGCGCACCACTCGTCCCAGGCCCAAACACATCATCGGCCCTCGACTCGTCTAGGACGCCCGCAGCAGCCAGCGCACTGTTCAAAGACTGTACGTCCTTGCCACGGTCGCCATACTGCAACGGACGCCACAACGGCACTTCGCCGCGCAGCAGAAACGTGGGGCGACCGTTCGACTCGAACAACCGCTCCCCACTCCTAATCGTCGCGCCACCTGAGGGAATCCACGTCAGAATCCCCTCGCTGACGCCGTTCAACGGCTCCGGCTCACCACGCGACAACGTGCCGCTCAGCACCATGCCTGCTGCCAACGACCCGCGAGACACGGGTGTGGCGCGCATCTCCCTCTCGGCAGCCTCCCCAGCCGCGGCGTTCTGCGGCTCGGTGAGCTGTTGCGCTGTGAACACAGCACCACTCCCCAACACCGCCACCGCCGCCGCAGCCATCACAACCTTCGAACGACGCCTCATGGCAGAAGTCTCTACCATCCCAGCTCGGCGGCGCACTCATCGGGGTCGAGGTTCTGGCACCCTTTCACCACGTCGGAGAACGGTCCGTCCACAGCATCCGCGTAAGGTGTCAGGTCTCCCATTACCTCGAAACCAAAGAGAGGAACTTCCGCTTCAGGATCCGTATACCACTCAAGAGCCATCGGGCGACTGCACACTTCACCAAGCATGGCCGCTTCATCAAGCGAAAGCCCTTCCGGAAGGATCACAGTCCCGATGTCAGCCTTGACGTTCAGCTTCGGATCAGCAACCGTTGAAACGCCCGCATCGCGCGCACATTCCGCCCATTCGACGCCGGCATCAAAGCGCTGCACGCCAGCCTCGGCCCACCCGTCATCCCCGTAGACCTCGACGTCGTTGCTGTTGATGAACGCGTCCTTTGCGCCTTCGTTATCCGCATGACAGTCCCGAATCTCGGCATCTCTATCGACACCATCGACTGCGATCGGCACGTCCGGACCAGCCTCCACAGCACCATCAATCATCATGTATGTAGCGCCAGCAATCTCCACATATCCATCCAGCCCATCAGTGCGCCCTGAGGCTGGCGACACCGTCAACCCCAGCCCTTCAAGGCAAGCCGCATACTGCACGGTCGCTTCGTTGACATAGCCCCCGCCAGTCGATCCGCCCTCCGCAGATCCAAGTGAGGCAACCTCCCCTTCAGGGCTCGCGGTGCACCCCACCACAACCGCGACAAGCACCATCCCCAGCAAGACCGGAGCCACGCGGGATCGATATACCATCTTTACTGAACACTCCTCGAATTTGCTCATATAGCCACCTTGGCGAATGCGAACTCCGACCCCCGGAACGCAACCGTCCCGGGGGCCCGGAGCCAGCCATCAGTCAGCAAGCAGCGTAGTCGTTGCTCGCCTTGGTGAACCTGGCACTCGAAATCTTATTCGGCCAGTAATCGACGTTGTACCACTTGCCGTCGGCATCGTTGTAGTATCGGTACAACACTCGGCCGCTCAGAGAGCTGTAAGACTGCCCAGGCGCAAGCTTGACACGCTGGCCCAGGCTATACAGACCAGTGTTGAAGGAGTAGCCTCTCAAGTCGAAGAACTGAGCACGGCAAGATGAATTGGTGCCATTACTGTCAACCGACTCCATGTTGTTGTTCCAGCCGGATCCCAGGCTGGCGTAGTCGTAGATGTTGTACAGAAACCGTGCGGGAACCCCGCCGCTGTAGTTGGTACCCTTCCACGAGCAACCGTAGCCCGGCGAAGGACAATCGCTCCGAGCAGCCGTTGCCGTCGGCGCTGCGGCCATGCCCACGCCAAGCATCATGGCACATGCCGCAAGCACGCTCACTACGCGCGCCACAGCGCGCGAAATCTCTCTTTCCATCGAGTTCTCGACGGTTCGTCGCTGTCGTCTTGAACGTGTTGATGAATACATC
>NZ_BAAGRL010000006.1:213145-222965 GCF_054782975.1 Myceligenerans halotolerans | reverse complement strand
ACCGCACGATGTTGCGGAAAACCGGACTCCAGCTGGCAGAGGTGAGGCCGCCAGGGAACCCCTGTCTGACCAGCGCGTCCACTGGGAGACGGGCGGAGGCCGACCCCTCTGACAGTCCCGTGGCCCCGCCGGGAATCGAGGCGGAACTCACGCGTGGCCGCCATCAGAAGTCAAGAGTCGTCAGGGCCCCGAACCTCCCGCCGTTCCCCCTGGTGTGCCGCGACGTCGTACGGTCGAATGAGAGTCACGGCCATCCGGGCCGCACCTCTGACGTGCGGGCCTCCACCGGCCTGAAGTGCGCGCAGCTCGTCCTGTCGAACGGCGCGGACGTCAGGACCTGGAACGAGGTGGGCCATCACGCCGAGATGCAGGCCGCGACCCTCGGCGACGCGACCTCCCCGGCGGCGTTCTTCCGCGACCGCGCCGGCGTCGCGGCGACCGACGGCGCCCTGTGTGGGGAGGCGGGCCAGGGCTTCCTCCGCCTCAACCTGGCCACCCCGCGCCCCATCCTCCGGGAGGCCCTGACCAGGATGGGCACGGCGGTCGCACACGGCTGAGGACAGCGCGAAGCCCGGGTTACCCACCGTCCGGAAGGGTGCCCGGGCTCACTTCTCAGGGCTGTTGCCCATCACAGGTCCACGTTGCCCCGGCCTCACGCCGCCGGCAGCCCCGCGATGCCCGTGTCCGGGTCCGTGGCCCGGCCGCCGCGCTTACCGCCCGCCATCTCGTCGCGGACGAGCCGGATCCACAGCGCCACCGCGAAGCCGCCGAACACCCACCACTGCAGCGCGTAGAACGCATTCTGCAGGTTGACGCCCGTACCGCCCTCGATCATAGGGCGGGGCAGTTGCTCCAGCGCGGCCCCCTCGGTCGCCGCGTCCACGACATACGCCGAGTAGATCGGCCCGCCCCACTCCTGGACGAGCGCGCCGAGCGCGATGCCGTGCACCACCGGCCAGGCACGGCCGTCGCCACCCGTCGCCGCCGAGGCGGCGTCCGGATCGGCCGAACTCGCATCATCCTCAGCCGGATCAGCGTCCGGCCCCGCCGCGGCCGGTTGCGCTTCGACCGCGGCCGCCTCGCTCGCGGCCTCCCCCGCCTGCAGCCAGCCCGTCACGGTCACGCTGCCCGACGGCGGATCGTCCGCCGCTCCCGGCTCGTCCACCCATCCGCGGACGACGGCGAGCACGGGCGCCCCGGACAGTTCGGCCCAGGACTCGCCCCCGCTGCCGTCTTCGGACACCCTGAGCGGGGACAGCACCAGGTAGCCGACCTCGCCCGACCGCCCGACCCGGCCCGCGACCAGCACCTGGCGGTCCGCCTCGAACTCCCCGGTCACCTCGACCTGCCGCCCGACCAGCTCGCCGGGAAACGACGCCTGCGGCTCCAGCACCTCGCCCAACCCGGCCGGCCCGGCCGCGGCCAGCTCACGCGCCTCCTGCTCGGCCGCCAGCTCCGCCCGCTCGAAGGCGCGATCGAGCTGCCACTTGCCGAGCCAGCCGCAGCCGCCCGCGGCCAGCAGGAACACCAGCAGCAGCACGATCATGCGCGGCTGCCGCGCCACCGCCCAGAAACTCACGCCCCCACGCTACCCGGAAGTCAAGGGTCGTCGGAGCATCGAACGTCGGCCGTTCACCCCTGGCGGGTGGCACCGTCGTGCGGTCGAATGAGAACCACGGCCACCCGGGCCGCAACCCTGAGGCCCGGACCTCCAGCGGTAGCAAGGAGCATGTGTGATGACGTCCGTCCCGGCTATGACCTCTCCCGCGACCACCTCGCCGTCGGCCCCGGAAACCGCCCCGCCCGGGGACCCCGCGCCGTCGCACACCTCCCCGGTGCCGGGCGCGGCGCCCTGGACCGCGACCGGCGTGACCCGGCCGGACGACGCGGAACTCGCCCGCATCGACGCCTGGTGGCGCGCGGCGAACTACCTCTCGGTGGGCCAGATCTACCTGCTGGACAATCCCCTGCTGCGCGAGCCCCTCACCCGCGACCACGTGAAGCCCCGCCTGCTGGGCCACTGGGGCACCACGCCCGGACTGACGTTCCTGTACGCGCACCTCAACCGGGCGATCAGCGCTCGCAGGCAGCCCACGCTGTATCTCACGGGCCCGGGACACGGCGGCCCGGGACTGGTGGCGTCGTCGTACCTGGACGGCGCATACTCGGAGACCTACCCGGACATCACCGACGACGCCGAGGGTGTACGGCGGTTGTTCCGGCAGTTCAGCTTCCCCGGCGGTATCCCGAGCCACGTCGCGCCGGAGACGCCCGGCTCCATCCACGAGGGCGGCGAGCTGGGCTACGCCCTGAGCCACGCGTACGGCGCGGTCTTCGACAACCCGGACCTGCTGGTCGCGGCGGTGGTGGGCGACGGCGAGGCCGAGACCGGTCCGCTGGCCACCTCCTGGCACTCGAACAAGTTCGTGAATCCGGTCACCGACGGCGTCGTGCTCCCGATCCTGCACCTGAACGGCTACAAGATCGCGAACCCGACGGTGCTGGCCCGCATCGGGCAGGACGAGCTGGGCGCCCTGCTGACCGGCTACGGGCACAAGCCGTACTTCTTCGAGGTGCCGGACGACTCCGACGAGCCGCCGCTGGTGACGCACCGCCGGTTCGCGGGACTGCTGGACGAGGTGCTGAACGACATCGCCGCGATCAAGGCGGATGCCGCGGCCGGCGTCGCCGGCCGGCCCGCCTGGCCCATGATCGTCTTCCGCACCCCGAAAGGCTGGACGGGCCCGGCCGAGATCGACGGCAGGAAGACCACCGGCTCCTGGCGTGCGCACCAGGTCCCGCTCGCGAGCGCCCGTGACACGGAGGATCACCTGCGGGTGCTGGAGCGGTGGCTGCGGTCGTACCGCCCGGAGGAGCTGTTCGACGACGACGGCGCGGTGCGGGCGGAGATCTCCGGCCTGGCGCCACCGGGCGAGCTGCGCATGAGCGCCACCCCGTACGCGAACGGCGGCCTGCTGCTGCGCGACCTGCGGCTGCCGGACTTCACCGCCTACGCGGTGGACGTCCCCGCGCCGGGCGCGACCACCTCCGAGGCGCCCCGCGTGCTGGGCCGGTGGCTCACGGAGGTGGTCCGGCACAACCCGGACAACTTCCGGATCTTCGGGCCGGACGAGGTCGCGTCGAACCGGCTGCAGGCCGTGTACGAGGTCACGGGCAAGCAGTGGAACGCGGAGTTCTACGGCCCCGAGGTGGACGAGCACCTGGTCCGCGCCGGGCGTGTCATGGAGATGCTCAGCGAGCACCAGTGCCAGGGCTGGCTGGAGGGCTACCTCCTGACGGGCCGGCACGGCCTATTCACCAGCTACGAGGCGTTCGCCCACATCGTCGACTCGATGTTCAACCAGCACGCGAAGTGGCTCAAGGTCACCAACCACATCCCGTGGCGGCGGCCCATCGCCTCGCTGAACTACCTGCTGTCCAGTCACGTGTGGCGGCAGGACCACAACGGGTTCAGCCATCAGGACCCGGGGTTCATCGACCACGTGGTGAACAAGAAGGCGGAGATCGTCCGCGTCTACCTGCCGCCGGACGCGAACACGCTGCTGTCCACCTACGACCACTGCCTCCGCGGCAAGCAGTACGTGAACGTCGTGGTGGCGGGCAAGCAGCCCGCCCCGAACTGGCTGTCGATGGACCGGGCGATCGAGCACTGCACGCGCGGCGTCGGCATCTGGGAGTGGGCGGGGACCGAGGTGCCGGGCACGAAACCCGACGTCGTCCTCGCCGCGGCCGGTGACATCCCCACGCTGGAGGTCCTGGCCGCCGCCGACATCCTGCGCCGCGAGCTGCCGGCCCTCAAGGTGCGGGTGATCAACGTCGTGGACCTGATGCGGCTGCAGGACTCGACGGAGCATCCGCACGGTCTCACCCACCAGGAGTTCGACGGCCTGTTCACGGACGACCGGCCGATCATCTTCGCCTACCACGGCTACCCGTGGCTCATCCACCGCCTCACCTACCGCCGCACCGGCCACGGGAACCTCCACGTGCGCGGCTACAAGGAGGAGGGCACGACGACGACACCGTTCGACATGGTCATGCTCAACGACCTGGACCGGTACCACCTGGTGATCGACGTCATCGACCGGGTGCCGTCCCTCGGCTCCTCGCAGGCCGGCCTGCGCCAGCGGATGCAGGACGCCCGCCTGCGGGCCCGCGCCTGGACCCGCGAGCACGGCGAGGACATTCCCGAGGTCCGAGACTGGGTCTGGCCGGGCGCTACCATGGCCGCGACCGAGTCTCACGGCGCCGCCACTACGCTCGACACCGGCGGCGACAACGACTAGATCAGCGCGACGGCCGCCGTCGCGCGGGGACTGGAGCAGCACGTGACCGGCGCTACCCGCAGCATCGTCATCGCGTCACCGGAGGGTGAGAGCGGAAAGTCCACCGTGGCGCTGGGCGTCCTGGACCTGCTGGTGCGGCAGGGTCAGCGGGTCGGGGTCTACCGGCCCGTGTCCCGGGTCACCGGCGCCGGCAACGAGCCGGCGCGGGACTACGTGCTGGAGATGCTCCTGGAGCACGACGGCGTCGGCGTCCCCTACGAGGACGCCGTCGGCGTTACCTACGCCGACCTGCACCTCGACCCCGACGACGCCATGGCGCGGATCGTGTCCCGCTTCCACGCGATGGCCGACCGGTGCGACGCCGTCGTCGTGCTCGGCACCGACTACACGGACGTCGCCGGGGTGAACGAGCTCGCGTTCAACGCCAAGATCGCCGCGAACCTGGGCGCACCCGTGCTGCTGGTGACCTCCGGCCGCGAGCGCACGCCCGACGAGGTGGTCACCCTCACCGACGCCGCGCTCGCCGAGCTCGGCGCCTACTACGCGCACGCGGTCGGGCTGGTGGTGAACCGGTGCGACACGCTGAACGCCGTCGACCTGCGCAAGGCCGTGTCGGCGTCCCACCCGGACCTGCCCGTGTGGACCATCCCCGAGGAACCCTTCCTGTCGGCCCCGACCGTGGGCCAGCTCCTGGAGGCCGTCGACGGCGAGCTGGCGCTCGGCGACCCCGAGCTGCTCGGCCGCGAGGCGCTGGAGGTCCTCGTCGGGGCCATGAGCTTCGAGCACCTGCTCTCCCACCTCTCCGACGGCGCCGTCGTCATCACGCCGGGCGACCGCACCGACGTGCTCACCGGCCTCCTGGCCGCGCACGCCGCGCCGTCGTTCCCGTCGCTGGCAGGGATCGTGCTCAACGGCGGTTTCTTCCCAGAAGGCCGGGCACGCGAGCTGCTGGAGGCCCTGCAACCGCGGGTCCCGATCATCCGCACCGATCTCGGCACGTACCACGCCGCCCGCGAGGCGTCCCAGGTCCGAGGGCGCGTCACCCGCGACTCGCAGCGCAAGATCGACGTCGCCCGCGCCCTGTTCGAGCGCTGCGTCGACGGCCGGACCCTGGCCGAACGGCTCGACCTGCCCCGGCCCGACGTCGTCACCCCGCTCATGTTCGAGCACCAGCTCATCGAGCGGGCCCGCGCCCGGCGCCGGCACGTCGTGCTCCCCGAGGGCGACGACGACCGCATCCTGCGCGCCGCCTCCACCGTCCTCGCCCGCGGGATCGCGGACCTGACGATCCTCGGGGACGAGACCACGATCCGCGGCCGCGCCGCCGAGCTCGGCCTGAACCTGGACGCCGCCCGGGTGCTGTCGCCGACGGGCGCCACGCCCGAGAGCGCCGAGATCGTGGAGCGGTTCACCGCGGAGTACACCCGGCTGCGCGCCCACAAGGGCATGATCACCGAGCGCGCCCGCGAGATCGTCACCGACGTCTCCTACTTCGGCACGCTCATGGTGCACCTCGGCCTCGCCGACGGCATGGTCTCCGGCGCCGCCCATTCCACCGCGCACACCATCCGGCCGTCGTTCGAGATCATCAAGACCCGCCCGGACACCTCGTCGGTCTCGTCCGTGTTCTTCATGTGCCTCACCGACCGTGTCCTCGTGTACGGGGACTGCGCCGTCATCCCCGATCCGACGTCGGACGAGCTCGCCGACATCGCCGTCTCGTCGGCCGCCACCGCCGCGCAGTTCGGCGTCGAACCGCGGATCGCGATGCTCTCCTACTCCACCGGCACGTCCGGCTCCGGGGCCGACGTCGACAAGGTGCGCGCCGCCACCGAGACGGTGCGGCACCGCGCGCCCGACCTCGTCGTCGAAGGCCCCATCCAGTACGACGCCGCCGTCGACGCCTCGGTCGCCGCGTCCAAGCTGCCCGGGTCCGACGTCGCCGGCCGCGCCACCGTCTTCGTCTTCCCCGACCTCAACACCGGCAACAACACGTACAAGGCCGTGCAGCGCTCGGCGGGCGCCGTCGCCGTCGGCCCGGTGCTCCAGGGCCTGAACAAGCCGGTCAACGACCTCTCCCGCGGTGCGCTCGTGCAGGACATCGTCAACACGGTCGCGATCACCGCCATCCAGGCCCAGACCACCACACCCGCCGGGTAGCGGCACCACACCCGCGGGCCACCCTGCCGCGGCACGACCGCGCCGCGGAGCATCGCCCACGTCGGCGCCGGCACCAGGCCCGATCCATCCGACCCAGGAGACTCCCCGTATGTCCACAGTCCTCGTGCTGAACTCCGGTTCGTCGTCGCTCAAGTACCAGCTCGTCGACCCGGGCACGGGCGAGACGCTCGCCGGCGGTGTCGTCGAGCGCATCGGTGAGGAGGCGGGCCGTCTCACGCACGAGGCGCGCGGTGAGGAGGTGGTCCGCGAGCAGCCCGTGGCGGATCACGGAGCCGCGCTGCGGCTGGTCCTGAGCCTGTTCGAGGAGGCCGGGCCGTCGCTGCGGGAGGCGGACATCGTCGCCGTCGGGCATCGCGTGGTGCACGGCGGGACGTCGTTCTCGGCGCCCGTGGTGGTGGACGACGACGTCGTGGGCGCGGTCCGCGCGCTCGTCCCCCTCGCGCCGCTGCACAACCCGGCCAACGTGACCGGGATCGAAGTGGCGCGCGAGCTGCTCGACGTGCCGCACGTGGCTGTGTTCGACACCGCGTTCTTCGCCGACCTGCCGCCCGCCGCCGCCACCTACGCCATCGACGCGAGGACCGCCGCCGAGCACGGCGTGCGGCGGTACGGCTTCCACGGGACGTCGCACCAGTTCGTGTCGGCGGCGGTGGCCTCGCACCCGGCGGTGGCGGCGAAGCTCGCGGCCGAGGGGCGCGCGCCGGAGACGCTGCGGCAGGTGGTGCTGCACCTGGGCAACGGCGCGTCGGCGTCGGCGGTGCTCGGCGGGCGGGCCGTGGAGACGTCGATGGGGCTGACGCCGCTGGAGGGGCTCGTCATGGGGACGCGGTCCGGCGACGTCGACCCGGGGGTCGTCCTCCACCTGCTGCGGTCCGGGGGACTGTCCGCGGACGACGTCGACACGCTGCTGAACAAGCGCTCGGGGCTGCTGGGACTCAGCGGTGTCAACGACATGCGCGAGCTGACCCGGCTCGTCGACGCGGGGGACGACGGCGCCCGGCTGGCCCTGGACGTGTACCTGCACCGCCTGCGCAAGTACGTGGGCGCCTACGCGGCGGTGCTGGGCGGGATCGACGTGCTGACGTTCACGGCCGGCGTGGGCGAGAACGCGGCGGCGGTCCGCGCGGGTGCGGTGGAGGGGCTCGGATTCCTCGGGCTGGCGGTGGATCCGGGACTGAACGCGGCCCGGTCCCGCGAGGCGCGGGTGATCTCGCCGGTAGCGGACGGGGACGGTGCGTCCGAGACTGGGGCCGCCGCGCCCGGCGCCGCGCGTCCCGCGTCCCGCACGGCCACGTCCCCGCTGGTCATGGTCGTCCCGACGAACGAGGAACTGGCCATCGCCCGCCAGACGATCGCTCTGATCGGCTGATCGGCTGATCGGCCCGGAACCTGTCCATGGTCGTGGGTTTGGCGTGTGGTCGGTCAATCACTTGACCGACCACACGCCAAACCCACGACCACGCGCCGGCCGGTGCGCCTCCAGGAGCCGGGACGCGCACCGTCAACGCAGGAGGGACTCCACCGCTGCCTTCCAGCTCGCCGGGATCTCGCGGAGCTTCCACGCGAAGAGGGCCTTGACCGGGGTCACGCTCTTGCTGCTCACCCCGACGCCGACCGCGTCCAGACCGGCGTACCGGCAGGTGAACAGGGTTCTGCGGAGGTGGTAGTCCTGGGTGACGACGACGGCGGTCCGCACGCCGTACTCGTCATGGGCGCGCCGGCACGTCGCGTCCGTGTCGAACCCCTCGCGGTCCAGGACGAGCGCATCGTCGGGCACGCCGAGGGTGAGGGCGTAGGCACGCATCGAGCCGGGTTCGTCGTAGAGGGCCCCGCCGGGAAGGGTGTGCGCGTCGCCCGAGAGGATGACCTGGCCCGCGCGCCCGGACCGGTACAGCGCGACGCCGGCCTCGACGCGGCGGCGCAGGTAGGTGGACGGCGACCCGTCCTCGCGCAGGCCGGCCCCGAGCACGACGACGGCGTCCACCTCGGGCGCGTCGGCGGCGGCGACCACGCGCGAGTGGCCCACCGCCTGGACCCAGAAGACGGGCAGCGCGATCGGCAGCGTGAGGACGCCGACGGTAATCGCGAGGACGTCGAACACCCTGCGGAAGCGCCTCAGACGGGGGTCGACGGGTATGGCCACGGCTCGTAACCTACCTGTTCGGTGAGGCGGGCGAGGCGATGAGGCAGCGGGACGGCAAAACGGGTGAGGCGAGGCACCACGGGTCGGCAGGCGCCGGGGCACGCCGGCGGAGGGGGCGGAACGACGTCGCGGGATGACGCCGCCTCGGCGCCGCGTCTAATCCGGACGAGGCTCCCCAGGACGGAGTTCCCGCAGTTCCGCGGCGAGGTTCGACGTCGCTCGTGTCTGCCAGCGCACCCGGCCCCAGGCGGTGCGGAAGAGATCGCCGCTGCCGAGAAGTGCCTGGAGCACCTGGGCACGCCCGGGGCGGAACAGGCTCTCGGGGACGTGGGCGTACTCGGCGCGGACCTGATGGACGTAGCGGGCGTAGGCGGCGGGCACGGTGCCGAGGATCGCCAGATCGGCGTCGCTGACCAGGCAACCGGGCAGGTCGTCCGGGTCCGGGGCGTGGTCGGCGGTGACCATGACAAGGCGGGCGATCTCCTCCACGTCCCGCGGTCGAAGCAACGGCTCCGGTCCGAGGCGCCCCGCCGCGGCGTACGGTCCGAGAAGGTCGTGGGCCAGGGCCGCGGAGGCCTCCTCGTCGGCCGGGGTGGCGCCGTCGTGCACCGCGTCGTGGAACCAGAGAGCCACGCGGGCGCGCCAGACGATGTCGCCGGGAACCGGGGTGCCCGACGCCGCGGCGTCGGCGAGCAACAGGTCCAGCGCGTCGAGCGCGGCGGCCAGATGAAACGCCGTGTGATACGTGCGATGCGGCTCCCGCCAGCGCCGATCCAGTTCCTCCCCGACGGCGCGCCAGGCGCCCCCGGGGACCGTCGTCGGCGACAGGGCGTCCCAGCGGGACAGCAGCGCCTCGCGCTTGCTGCCCGCGCGCTCGGCGCCCGGGATCCGCAGGCCCGACGCCGAGAGGCGACGGGCGAGTTCCGCGCCCGCGACGGGCACCGCGCCGGCGGCGACCAGGCCGTCGTACCGAGCCTCCGGAACGTCGTAGTGGTCCAGGTCGAACGCCCGGTCCGGCACGCCGGCCGCGCGCGCGAACGTGCGCAGCTCGATCAGCGAGGCGTCCGAGACCAGGTGCGAGAACACGGTCCCGTGCGCGGGCCAGGCGGGCGGATCGATCAGAACGGTCACGGCCCCGACCCTATGTGGTCGGTCGGATGTCGAGTGGTCGGCCGGATGTCGTGAAGTC